>DASVOS010000009.1 GCA_036383255.1 Gammaproteobacteria bacterium
CTGGGTGCGCAAGCTGTAATTTTTATGTGATTTGCTCCTGCGCAGGCAGGAGCCCCGTTGAAACGGCGGAACTGGGCTCCTGCCTGCGCAGGAGCACGGTGATTTTAAGGTGGGCTTAAACTTCCCAATCCCGCGCCAACCGCCTAGATAGACCCTCATGCAACGCTTCGACGTCGTCATTCTGGGTGGGGGCCTTGTCGGCCTGACCCTTGGTATCGCGCTTTCCGGCCATGGCGTTCGCTGCGCCGTGATCGATCCGGCGGACCCGGTGGAAACCACGGCGGCGGGCTTCGACGGGCGCGTTTCGGCGATCTCCTCGACCAGCCACGCCATGCTTTCCGCCATCGGCGTCACCGCCTTTCTGGAGGGCAAGGGCTGTCCAATCGACCGTATCTGGGTCAGCGACGGACTGGAGCCGGGTGCTCTCGACTTCGCGCCGGACGCAGACGACGGCGTCATGGGCATCATGTTCCCCAATCGCGACCTGCGCGTGGCCTTGCGGCAGGCGGCGGAGAAGGCGGATAATCTCACCCGCTTCCAGCCCGACCGCGCCACCCATGTCGATCGCAACGCCGATGGCGTAACGCTGACGCTGGCGAGCGGACAGACGCTCCATGGCGCGCTGCTGGTCGCGGCGGAGGGCCGCAACAGCCCGACCCGCGAGACGGCGGGCATCCGCACGACGCGCTGGCAATATAAGCATGTCGCGATGGTGACGGCGATCGACCATGAAACGTCCCACGCCAATACGGCTTATGAGATTTTCTACCCCGGCGGCCCGTTCGCGCTGCTGCCCATGTTGCCCGGAACCCGCTCCGCCATCGTGTGGACCGTGCCGACCGAGCAGGCGCCGGCAATGATGAAATTGTCCGAACGCGCCTGGCTGGCCGAGGCGCAAAAGCGCATGGGCGGCTTCCTGGGCGAGATTTCGCTGGCGGGGCCGCGCTCCTCCTATCCGCTTGGGTTCCACCATGCGGCGCGCATCACCGACACGCGGCTCGCGCTGGTGGGCGACAGCGCGCACGCCATCCACCCGATCGCGGGACAGGGGCTGAACCTGGGCTTCCGCGATGTCGCCGCGCTGGTGGAAGTGCTGGTGGAGGGCATGCGCCTCGGCCTCGATCCCGGCGATGCGCAGCTGCTCGCGCGCTACCAGCGCTGGCGCGGTCTCGATGCGATGATGACCAGCGTGGCGATGGACGGGCTGGTCCGGCTGTTCGACGTGCCGGGCAAAATTCCCTCCCTGATCCGCCGCGCAGGGCTGGCCGCCGTGCAGCGCACGCCGATGCTCAAGGATCGGTTCATGGGCGAAGCGCGCGGGGAATCGGGCGCGCTGCCCAAGTTGCTGATTGGTGAGATGGTTTAGGGTTCTTTCCCGTCATTCCAGCGCAAGCTGGAATCTCAGGAGAGGGCGCGCAACATGGCCTGAGACCCCAGCTTGCGCTGGGGTGACGGTTTCATTGAGACTTCGCCTTCCACCCCACCGGGCCGCCGCTTACCCCTGACGATTGGCGACCAGATTTTCCACCACCGACGGGTCGGCGAGCGTGCTGGTGTCGCCCAGCGCCTGCGCCGATACTTCGCCTTCCGCGATCTTGCGCAGGATGCGGCGCATGATCTTGCCGGACCGGGTCTTGGGAAGATAGGCGGTCCACTGGATCGCGTCGGGCGTCGCGATGGCGCCGATCTCCTTGCGCACCAGCGCCAGGAGCTCCTGGCGCAACTGCTCGTCCGGCGTGACGCCGGTCATGGTGGTGACATAGGCGTAGATGCCCTGGCCCTTGATGGGGTGGGGGAAACCTACCACCGCCGCCTCGGCCACCTTCTCGTGCAGAACCAGTGCGCTCTCCACCTCGGCGGTGCCGAGGCGGTGACCGGAGACGTTGATCACATCGTCCACCCGGCCGGTGATCCACCAGTAGCCGTCAGCGTCGCGGCGTGCGCCGTCGCCGGTGAAGTAGTTGCCGGGGTACTGCTTGAAGTAAGTGTCGAAGAAGCGCTGGTGGTCGCCGTACACGGTGCGCATCTGTCCCGGCCAGGGGAAGGTGATCACCAGGTTGCCGGAAGCCGCGCCCTCCAGCAGCTTGCCGGTGCCATCCACCAGCGCCGGGCGCACGCCGAAGAACGGCAGGGTGGCGGAGCCGGGCTTGAGGTCCATGGCGCCGGGCAACGGCGAGATGAGGATGCCGCCGGTCTCGGTCTGCCACCAGGTGTCCACGATGGGGCAGCGTTCCTCGCCCACCACGTGGTAGTACCACTCCCAGGCTTCCGGGTTGATAGGCTCGCCCACGCTGCCGAGGATGCGCAGCGACTTGCGGGAGGTCTTCTTCACCGGCGCGTCGCCCTGGGCCATGAGCGCCCTGAGCGCCGTGGGCGCGGTGTAGAAGATGTTCACCTTGTGCCGGTCCACCACCTCCCAGAAGCGGGAGGCATCCGGGAAATTCGGCACGCCCTCGAACATCAGCGTGGTGGCGCCGTTGGCGAGTGGGCCGTACACGATGTAGCTGTGGCCCGTGACCCAACCCACGTCGGCGGTGCACCAGTACACGTCACCGTCCTGGTAGTCGAACACATACTTATGGGTGATGGCGGCATACAGCAGGTAACCGCCGGAGGTGTGCAGCACGCCCTTGGGCTTGCCGGTGGAGCCGGAGGTATAGAGGATGAACAGTGGATCCTCGGTATCCATTGACTCGGCCAAGCACTCGGAGGATTCCTTCGGTACGGTCTCGTGGTACCAGATGTCGCGCTTGGCATCCCATCCGATCTCACCGCCGGTGCGCTTCAGCACCAGCAGGGTATGGACGTTGGGACAGGCCTTGAGTGCCTCGTCGCAGTTGGCCTTGAGGGGGATCTTCTTGCCGCCGCGCAGGCCCTCGTCGGAAGTGATGAGCACACGGCAGTCGGAATCCAGGATGCGGTCCTTGAGGGACTCGGGGGAGAAGCCGCCGAACACCACCGAATGCACGGCGCCGATGCGCGCCGCAGCCAGCATGGCCACCGCTGCCTCCGGCACCATGGGCATGTAGATGCAGACCCGGTCGCCCTTCTTCACGCCGCGGCGCTTCAAGAGGTTGCCCAGGCGGCAGACCTCCGCGTGCAGTTCCCGGTAAGTGAGCTTGCGCTGATCCCGGGGGTCGTCACCCTCCCACAGGATCGCGGTCTGGTCGCCGCGTTCAGCGAGATGCCGGTCCAGGCAGTTGGCGCTGACATTGAGGCGGCCGCCCTCGAACCAGCGGATCTCGGCCTTGTGGTAGTCGAACTTGAGGACCCGGTCCCAGGGTTTCTCCCAGTCCAGGAAGGTCTTGGCCTGCTCGGCCCAGAACCCCTCCGGGTCCTCCACGGAACGGCGGTAAAGGGCCTGGTAACGGGCCTTGTCCAAGAGAGGCACGCGCGCGGGTCGGGCAGGGACCGGATAGACCTTATCGTCGGACATTGGGGCCTCGGGCTGGATTCTTGGGAGAATTCTTCGGTCGGCCTTACCTTAGTACAGCTAATGGTGGGCTCCAACGAAGCGTGAAGTAAATCGGGTCAATACCTCAGGAAATCAAGATAGAGTTCCTTATATAACAATGGGATACCTTGGATTCATCACTGAAATTCTCAGTCAATCCGCAGCTGCCTCAGGCCCTTGAGCGTGCCCGGCTGCCAGTTGGCTCGAGCCCAGGCCCAGACCTCTTCTATAGATGCGTGCTGGAGCGATTGAGGCGGCAACTGACGCAGTTGTGCCAGGGCCTGCCACAGGGTCGAACCCGGCCGGGAAAGGTCCAGGGGCGCCGCCTGGGTCTGTTTGCTGAGCTTCTCGCCGGCCTGGTTCACCGCCACCGGCAGGTGCATATAGATAGGGTGCGGCAGGCCTAGCAGGGTCTGTAGATGGAGCTGCCGGGGAGTGGAGAGCAGGAGGTCCGCACCCCTCACCACGTGGTTGACGCCGGACCAGGCGTCGTCCAGCACCACCGCCAGCTGGTAGGCATGGCAGCCGTCGGCCCGGCGCACGATGAAGTCGCCGATGTCGCGGCTGAGGTCCTGGCAGATGCGTCCCTGCAGCCGGTCCTCGAAGCAGATGTCGCCGGCGGGCACCTTGAGGCGCAGCGCCCGGGCACGGCGGCCTTCCGGCAAGCCGCCACGGCAGGTACCGGGATAGACGGGGCCCTCGATGCCTGCCAGGGCGCTGTCGGCGATCTCGCTACGGGAACAGGCGCAGGGGAAGGCCGCGCCGTCCTGGACCAGTCTTGCCAATGCTTCCTCATAGGCCTCGGACCGGCCGCTCTGGTAGAGCACCGCCCCATCCCACTCAAAACCCAGCAGTGTCAGCGCCCGCAGGATCTCGTCGGCGGCGCCAGGCACTTCCCGCGGGCCGTCCAGGTCCTCCATGCGCAGCAGCCAGCGCCCGCCGTGGGTGCGGGCATCCAGGCAGCTGCCGAGGGCCGCCAGGAGGGAGCCGGAATGGAGGGGGCCGGTTGGGGAAGGGGCGAAGCGCCCGACGTAGGTCATGCGACTGATAGTACTAAAAGAAAAAGAGCGGGCCGCAGAGCGGCGAACGGGCTGCCAGGAGCAGCCCAGGTCATTCGGGACGCTTAAACCTAACCCTCAAAAAGAAAAAGGCCCTAGAAGGGCCTCTTTCTATCCGGTGGCTTTTAGCCTCCCATTTGCTTTTCTCGAATCTCATCCAGCTGCTTGCAGTCGATGCACTGGGTGGCGGTGGGGCGCGCCTCCAGGCGGCGGATGCCGATCTCGACGCCGCAGGTCTCGCAGAAGCCGTAGTCGTTGGCATCCAGGTTGCCCAAGGCCTCATCGATCTTCTTGATGAGCTTGCGCTCGCGGTCGCGGGTGCGCAGTTCCAGGCTGAACTCGGATTCCTGGGTGGCCCGGTCGTTCGGATCCGGGAAGTTGGCGGCCTCGTCCTGCATGTGGTGCACGGTACGGTCCACTTCCTCCATCAGCTCGCGCTTCCAGCCCTGCAGGATGTTGCGGAAGTGCGCCCGCTGAGCGTCGTTCATGTACGGCTCGCCCTTCTTGAGGGGATAGGGCGTGAAGCCGCGGAACATGTCGCCGGCGCCGCGGGAGGCGGTCTTCCGGGGGGCGGGCTTGGCCGGAGCTTTCTTGGCAACCGCCTTCGGCGCCGCCTTGGGGGCGGCCTTCTTGGCGGGCTTGGCGGGGGCGGCTT
This sequence comes from Gammaproteobacteria bacterium, assembly GCA_036383255.1. NCBI lineage: Bacteria > Pseudomonadati > Pseudomonadota > Gammaproteobacteria > Gammaproteobacteria bacterium. The sequence continues at coordinate 5,168 of DASVOS010000009.1, forward strand.
TCTTCTTAGCCGGCATTGGGGGGCTCCTGGGCCTGATTAAAAAGCGGGCGGTGTTATACCGGATTGGCCGGGGGGCCGCAAGTTTACCGGTTCTAGGGCAGGGCCACCGCGGGCGGGGCCTGCCAGCCGGGGGCGCGGTGCTCCGCCACCACCGTGGTGAAGATCCCGCCGCGCACGTTGAACTCCGCGCTGAGGCGCATGAACTTGGGCGACAGGGTCCGGGACAGGTCGTCGAGGATACGGTTGGTCACGTCCTCGTGGAAGTGGCCCTCGTCACGGAAGCTCCACATGTAGAGCTTGAGCGCTTTCAGCTCCACGCAGAGCTTGTCGGGGACGTACTCCAGCAGCATCTCGGCGAAGTCCGGCTGCCCGGTCTTGGGACACAGGCAGGTGAACTCAGGCACGCGGATGCGGATGGTATAATCCCTTCCTTCGCGCGGGTTGGGAAAAGTCTCGAGTTCTTTGCTGGGTCGGGTGGTCATCAGGGGCCATCTGGCTCTGCGTTTCCGGGGCGGCGATACTTTACACTACCCGCTCAATACTGGCCATTTTTGCAGCACCGGCGAGGCACATGCGGCTCTCCAAGATAAAGCTCGTGGGGTTCAAATCCTTCGTGGATCCCACCCTGATCCATTTCCCCAGCAACCTCGTGGGCATCGTCGGCCCCAACGGATGCGGCAAGTCCAACGTCATCGATGCGGTGCGCTGGGTGCTGGGCGAGACCTCCGCCAAGAACCTGCGCGGCGACTCCATGGCGGACGTGATCTTCAACGGCTCCTCCGCCAGGAAGCCGGTGGGCACCGCGTCCATCGAGCTCATGTTCGACAACTCGGACGGCGCGCTCGGCGGCCAGTACGCCAACTACGCGGAAGTGTCGGTGCGCCGCGAGGTGGTGCGCGACGGCACCTCCAACTACTACCTGAACGGCGTGCGCTGCCGCCGCCGCGACATCACCGACCTGTTCCTCGGCACCGGCCTGGGTCCCCGCAGCTACGCGATCATCGAGCAAGGCACCATCTCGCGCCTCGTCGAGTCCAAGCCGGATGAGCTGCGCGTGTTCCTGGAGGAGGCCGCCGGCATCTCCAAATACAAGGAGCGCCGCCGCGAGACCGAGAACCGCATCCACCACACCAAGGAGAACGTGGAGCGGCTCAACGACCTGCGCGACGAGGTGGAGAAGCAGATCGAGCGGCTGCAGCGCCAGGCGCGCGCCGCCGAACGGTATAAGGAGCTGAGCGAGGAGAAGCGCAAGACCAAGGCCGAGCTGCAGGCGCTCAACTGGAAGACCCTCGACGCCGACGTGGGGCAGAAGGACTCCATCATCCGCGAGCGTGAGACCTCGCTCGAAGCGGCGGTGGCCGAGCAGCGCTCCATCGAGAGCGACATCGAGAAGGCGCGGGTGCGCCATGACGAGTCAACCGACTCCTTCAACCAGGTGCAGGGCCGCTTCTACGAAGTGGGCGCCGCCATCGCCCGTGCCGAGCAGGCCTTGCAGCACGCACGCGAGCTACGCAAGCGCCAGCAGTCGGAACTGGAGCAGACCGAGGCCCAGTGGCACGAACTGAACGGCCACATCACCCGCGACAAGCAGCAGGTGGAGACCCTCGGCGCAGAGATCACCGGCCTCGAGCCCGCGTTCGATGCGGCCAAGCAGGCCGAGAGCCGCGCCGCCGAGGCGCTGGCCCAGGCCGAGAAGGCCATGCAGGACTGGCAGACCAACTGGGAAGCCTTCAACAAGGGCGTGAGCGACCACACCCAGACCGCCGAGGTGGGCCGCGCCCAGGTGGAGCAGCTCGAGCGCCAGCTCATGCAGATGCTGCAGCGCCGCGAGCGCGTCGAGGCTGAGCGCAAGCAATACGCCGCCGACCAGCAGCAACAGGCCCTCACCAACCTCGAGGGCGAGGCGCAGGCGGCGGAAGCGAAGCTGCAGCGCCTGCAGAGCGAGCTCGCCGAGATCCTGAAGGACCTGGAGGCGCGCCGCGCGCAGGAGCAGCAGGCGTCCCGCGCGCTGCATGAGCTGCGCAGCAAGCTGGAGGACAACCGCGGCCGCGTGGCGTCCCTGGAGGCGCTGCAGCAGGCTGCGCTGGGCAAGAGCCGTGAGCAGGTGAACGCCTGGCTCAAGCAGAAGCGACTGGATTCCTCACCACGCCTGGCCGAGAGGCTGAGCGTGGACGCGGGCTGGGAGCGCGCCGTGGAGACGGTGCTGGGATGGCACCTGGAAGCGCTGGTGGTGAGCGAGTCCGCGCCCAAGCCGGAAGAGCTGGCCGGCCTCACCGCCGGTTCCATGACCTTCATCGAGACCGCTGAGCAGGCGGCGCCCGGCCAGGGCCTGATGCAGAAGGTGAAGGGCCCCGCGGCATTGACCGATTTCCTGCGGGGCGTGCAGGTGGCCGACTCCCTGGCGGAGGCGCTGCAGCAGCGCTCGCGCCTGGGTGAGGGCGAGTCCGTCATCACCCGCGACGGCATGTGGCTCGGGCGCCACTGGCTGCGCGTGATCCGCGACAACGACGAGCGCGCCGGCGTGCTGGCCCGCGAGCAGGAGCTGCGCAACCTCAAGCAGCAACTCACCGACAACGAGAAGGCGGCCGCGGAACTCGCGGCGAAGCTCGACGGCCAGAAGGCCGACATCAAGGAGCTGGAGACCCGCCGCGAGCTCCTGCAGATGGACGTGAACCGCGCCAACCGCGAGGCCGCGGACGCGCAGGCCAAGTTCAAGGCCGCGCGCTCCACCCAGGAGCAGATCGCCGCGCGCCTCAAGACCCTGGAGAACGAGGCGGCGGAGATCGCCGGGCTCGTGTCCCAGGCGGAGCAGGACATCAAGGCCGCCCGCGGCCGGGTCGAGAGCGCCCTCAAGGCGCTCCAGGAGCTGGAGAACAAGCGCACCGGCATCACCGGCGAGCGCGATGCCTTGCGCGCGAAGCTCGATGGCGAGCGCCAGAAGTCCGCCCGGGAGCGCGACGCGGCCCACGAGGCGGCCCTGAAGCTGGAAGCGCGCCGCTCGCAGAAGGCCTCCACCGAGCAGGGCATGGTGCGCATGCAGTCGCAGGTGGCGCAGCTCGACCAGCGCCGCACCGAGCTCAAGCGCTCCACCGAGGAAGCGCTGCAGCCCATGCACGTTCAGGAGCAGGAACTGAAGGGCATGCTCGACAAGCGCACCCGCGTGGAGGCGGAGCTGGCGGAAGCCCGCCGCGCCGTGGAAACGGTGGCGGAGCAGATGCGCCAGCTGGACCAGGCGCGCATGGTGCGCGAGCGCAAGGCCGAGGCCCTGCGCGAGGAGGTGCAGCGCCTGCGTCTCGACAGCCAGGAGGTGCGCGTCAGGCGCGAGACCATCGTGGCGCAGCTCAAGGAAGACGGCTTCGAGCTGCAACAGGTGCTCGAGGGCACGGCCGAGGGCGCGGAGGTCGGCGCCTGGGCCGAGAAGCTGGCGGAGACCGAGCAGCGCATCGCGCGTCTCGGCGACATCAACATGGCCGCCATCAGCGAGTACGCCGAGCAGTCCGAGCGCAAGCAGTACCTGGATGCGCAGCTCGCCGATCTCACCGAGGCGCTCACCATCCTCGAGGACGCGATCAAGCGCATCGACCGCGAGACCCGCACCCGCTTCAAGGAGACCTTCGACAAGGTCAACTCGGGACTCTCCGCGAACTTCCCCAAGCTCTTCGGCGGCGGCCACGCCTACCTGGAGCTGACCGGCGAGGAGCTCCTGGATGCCGGCGTGGCCATCATGGCGCGCCCGCCGGGCAAGCGGAACAGCAGCATCCACCTTCTGTCGGGCGGCGAGAAGGCGCTCACCGCGGTGGCGCTGGTGTTCTCCATCTTCGAGCTCAACCCCGCGCCGTTCTGCATGCTGGACGAGGTGGACGCGCCGCTGGACGAGGCCAACATCGGCCGCTTCTGCGACATGGTGCGAAGCATGTCGGACCGGGTGCAGTTCATCTTCATCAGCCACAACAAGAGCACCATGGAGATGTCGAACCAGCTGATGGGCGTCACCATGCACGAGCCGGGGGTGTCGCGGCTGGTGGCTGTGGACGTGGAAGAAGCCGTGCGCATCGCCGCCATGTAAGGAGGCCGCGTGGAGCTGCGCCTCATCCTGGTCCTCATCGGCGCGGTCATCATCGCGGCCATCTGGCTGTTCTCGAAGCAGCGCGCGCCGGCGGCCCAGGACCGGTCCGCGCCGCGCTCCGCGCCCACGCTGGGCGAGGGATCCTTCCCCGAGGACGAGTTCCCCTCCGAGACCGTGCCGGGCAGCTCCGCCAAGAGCGCGCCGGTGCGCGAGCAGGGCGAGCAGCTCATCCTCGCGCTGCACGTGATGCCGCGCGCGGCGGCGCGCTTCCCCGGTGCCGCGCTGCGCCAGGCCTTCGATGCCTGCAACCTGAAGTTCGGCCGCTACCATGCCTTCCACCGCCTGGAAGGCGGCGAGTCGGTGTTCAGCGTCGCCAACGTGGTTGAGCCCGGCACCTTCGATCCCGGGACGCTGGACGCCAACGAGTATCCGGGCCTCACCCTGTTCATGCTGCTGCCGGGCCCGCGCGGCGGAGTGGCGTCCTACGCCGACATGCTCGCCACCGCGCGGCAGCTTGCCCAGGCCCTGGACGGCGAGGTGCTGGACCAGGAGCGCAGCACGCTGACGCGCCAGACCGCGCGCCACATCCGCGAGCGCATCATCACCTTCGAGACCCAGCGCAAGCTCCGCCGTCCTTCCTGAGCGCCGCCGCCGCAGGTAGACTGGAAGCATGACCAGCCGACGCGACGCCGAGCACAAGCTGCGCGCACTGCGCGAGCAGCTCCAGCACCACAACTACCGCTACTACGTGCTCGACGATCCGGAGGTCCCGGACAGCGAGTACGACCGCCTCATGCGCGAGCTGCAGGCGCTGGAGGCGGAGCACCCCGAGCTCATCACCCCCGATTCGCCCTCGCAACGCGTGGGCGGCGCGGCGCTCACCGCGTTCGGCGAGGTGCGGCACACGATGCCGATGCTGTCGCTGGAGAACGCGTTCGAGGCAGAGGACGTGCGCGAGTTCGACCGGCGCATCCGCGAGCGGCTGGAGGTGGAGGAGGTCGAATACAGCTGTGAGCCCAAGCTCGACGGCCTCGCCATCAGCATCCGCTACGAGGACGGCAAGCTCGCGCGCGCCGCCACCCGTGGCGACGGCGCCACCGGCGAGGACGTGACCGCGAACGTGCGCACCATCAAGGCGGTGCCGCTGCAGCTCCTGGGCAAGGGCTGGCCCCGGGTGCTGGAGGTGCGCGGCGAAGTCTACATGCCAAAGAAAGGCTTCGAGGCGCTGAACCAGCGCCTCGCTGAGATGGGCGAGAAGACCTACGTGAACCCCCGCAACACCGCCGCCGGCAGCCTGCGCCAGCTCGACCCGCGCATCACCGCGTCGCGGCCGCTGGAGTTCTACGCCTATGGCCTGGGCGAGGTCGAGCCCGACACGCTGCCCGGGCGGCACAGCGAGATGCTGGAGAAGCTGCGCGGCTGGGGCCTCAGGGTCAACCGGGAGACGCGCCGGGTGAAGGGCGTGGACGGATGCCTCGCGTACTACGCCGACATCGGCGCCCGGCGTGACGGCTTGCCCTACGAGATCGACGGCGTGGTCTACAAGGTGGATCGCAACGACTGGCGCGAGGAGCTCGGTTTCGTGGCGCGGGCGCCGCGCTGGGCCGTGGCCCACAAGTTCCCGGCCCAGGAGATGATGACGGTGCTGAACTCGGTGGATTTCCAGGTGGGCCGCACCGGCGCGCTCACGCCCACCGCGCGCCTGGAGCCCGTGTTCGTCGGCGGCGTCACCGTCAGCAACGCCACGCTGCACAACATGGACGAGGTGGAACGCAAGGACATCCGCATCGGCGATACCGTGATCGTGCGCCGCGCCGGCGACGTGATCCCCGAAGTGGTGGGGGTGGTCTTGCCCAGGCGTCCCAAGGGCGCGCGCAAGGTGAAGCTGCCGAAGAAGTGCCCGGTGTGCGGCTCCGAGGTGGTGCGGCCTGAGGGAGAGGCGGTGGCGCGCTGCAGCGGCGGGCTGTTCTGCGCGGCCCAGCGCAAGCAGCTCATCCAGCATTTCGCGGCGCGCCGCGCCATGGATATCGAAGGTTTGGGCGAGAAACTGATCGACCAGCTCGTCGAGCAGGAGCTGGTGCGCACCCCGGCGGACATCTACCGGCTGAAAGCCGAGACCTTCTCCGAACTGGAGCGTATGGGCGAGAAGTCGGCCCAGAACCTCATGGACAGCATCGAGAAGAGCAAGGACACCACCCTGGCGCGCTTCCTCTACGCGCTCGGCATCCCGGACGTGGGCGAGACCACGGCAGGCGACCTGGCCCGCCACTTCGGCGGGTTGGAAGCGCTGGAGGAGACTGCGGTGGCCTACGAGAAGCTGCGGCTCAAGCTGGGGGATGAGGATCCCAAAGAGGCCGAGAAGCAGCTCAAGGAACTGGACCTGCGGAAGGTGGAGGGCATCGGCCCCCGGGTCGCCGAGCAGATCGGCGCGTTCTTCGGCCAGGCCGGCAACCGCAAGGTCATCGCAGATCTGCGCAAGGGCGGCGTGCACTGGCCGGCGGGCGCTGGACGCGCCACGGCCCCGCAGACCCTGGCGGGCAAGACCCTGGTGCTCACCGGCACGCTGCCATCCATGACCCGCGACCAGGCCAAGGACCTCATCTTGTCGCACGGGGGCAAGGTGGCGGGCAGCGTCTCCAAGAAGACCGATTACGTCGTGGCCGGCAGCGAAGCCGGGTCCAAGCTCAAGGAAGCGGAGCGTCTCGGCGTGACGATCCTGGACGAGGCGGGGCTGACGAGGCTCCTGCAATCCTGAGCCGGGTGTTGCTAGAATGAACCCGACTTAATCCACGCGAGCTAGGGATGTCCCCATACCGGAACCTGCGATGGCACTGGCTGCTGGCGGCGCTGCCGCTGCTCCTGAGCGCCTGTACCGGTCCGCTCTCGCCCGACTACGGGCCGCGCGAAGGCAAGCTCCCCGCCTGCCAGCCGAACCAGGATTGCGCCTCCAGCCAGGAGGCGGACCCCAAGCTCTACATCGCGCCGCTGCGCTACAAGCCGAGCCACGTCAATTCGCAGGTGGACCGTGATCAGGCACACGCGGACCTGGTGGCTGCAATCAACGCAGTAGGCACCGCGCGCATCGTCTCCAACCACCGGCACTACGTGCGCGCCGAGTACCCGGCCGCTAGCCACGACCAGCGCGACACCAATTACTACTACCAGCCCGATGCGGCGGTGGACGAGGTCCAGTTCTATCTCTCGCCCACGGACTACAGCATCGACATGTACTCAGTGGTGAAGCTCGGCATCCTGGACAGCGGCGAGAGCCGCGAGCGCCTGGAGAAGATCCGCGCCTACTTCGAGAAGCTGCAGCAGCATCCGCGCAACTGATCCCAAAAAAAGAGACGGCCGGTTCATCACCGGCCGTCCCGTCCCAACACTTCAGCTTCTATTTATTTCGCGGGCGCCGCGGTGGCCGGAGCCGGTGCGCTGGCGGCCGCGGGGGCCGCGATCACGACCTTGGCGCCGTCGTTGAGCTGCTTCAAGTAGTCGTCCACCGCCTTGCGCTGCATGTCGTTCATGATCTGGGCGCGCAGCTGGTCCAGGCCCGGCGGCGTCACGTCGCGCACGTCCTCGAGCTGGATCACGTGCCAGCCGTACTGGCTCTGCACCGGCCGCTGAGTGACCTCGCCCTTCTTGAGCTTGGACAGGGCGCCGGTGAACTCCGGCACCATGCGGCTGCCCGGGAACCAGTCGCCGAGCTCACCGCCCTGGGCCGCGCTGCCGCGATCCAGCGAGTGCTGCTTGGCGAGCTTCGCGAAGCTCGCGCCCTTGCCGAGCTGCGCGATGATGTCCTTGGCCTCGGATTCGTCCTTCACCAGGATGTGGCGCGCCTTGTACTCGTGGCTGTCCATGGACTTGATCCGCTCGGCATAGGCGGCCTTGATGTCGTCCTCGGTGGCCGCGTGCTGCTTGAGGTAGTCCTGGATGAACATCTGGGCCAGGATGCTGTTGTTGCTGACCTGCAGGTCCGCCTGGACCTCGGGCTTCTTGTCCATGCCTGACTTGCGGGCCGCCTGGGCCAAGAGCTCCATGTTCACCAGCGTCTTCACCACGCTGGCTTTCTGGACGGGGTTCAGCACGGGCTCCTGCCCGCCGGTCTGCTCGCGCACGAAGGCGCGCAGGTCGCCGTTGGTGATGGCAGTGCCATTCACGGTGGCGAGCACTTGGGCGTCCGCGCCGTCGCCGGCGGGCTTCTTGCCGCAGGCGAGGATGCCGGCGGCCAGGAGCGCGATGAGCATGAGTCGGGATACGGTTCGCATACGGGTTCCTTGAGGTGGGTTATCCGATTTCTTCCGGGGTCAGTGCCGAGATGCTGAGGGCATGGACGTCGCTCTGCATGAGCTCGCCCACAGCGGCGTACACCATGCGGTGCCGTTGCACCCGGGTATGGCCGGCGAAGGCGGAGGACACCACCCGCACCGTGAAGTGGCCGCGGCCGTCCCGCGCGCCGGCATGGCCCGCGTGCAGCGCGCTGTCGTCGCGCACGTCCAGCTCCAGCGGAGCGAAACGCTCGCGCAGGCGGCTGGCGATGGCGGCGGGGCGGTCCATGTCAGGGCAAGGTCTTGCGGAACGGCTTGACGGTGACGCGGGCGAACACGCCCGCCTCGACATAAGGGTCCGAGTCGGCCCAGGACTGGGCTTCGGCGCGGCCGGGGAACTCCGCCACCACCAGGGTGCCGGTGAAGCCGGCTGCGCCCGGGTCCTCGGCGTCGATGGCCGGGTGCGGACCGGCCAGCAGCAGCCGGCCCTCGCGCTTGAGCTGCTCGAGCCTCGCCAAGTGGGCGGGGCGTGCGCCGAGGCGCTTGGGGAGGGAATCCTGCACGTCTTCACAGATGATCGCGTACCACATCACTTGTCCTCTTTCGGCATATGGCGCGCCAGGTACAGGCTCTGCAGCACCGCGAACGCGATGAGCAGGCCGGTGACGCCCCAGACCTTGAAACGCACCCAGGCATCGGTGCTGAACGCATAGATCACATAGACGTTGAGGGTGCCCAGGAACAGGAAGAACAGGCCCCACATGAGGTTGAGCCGGGTCCACACCGGATCCGGCAGCTGCACCTTCTCTTCCAGGGCGCGGCGGATGAGCGGCTTACCGCCCACGAACCGGCTGCCGAGGAACACGAGGCCGAGCAGCCATTCCACCACCGAGAACTTCCACTTGATGTAGACCGGGTCGTGCAACAGCAGCGTGACGCCGCCGAACACCAGCGCCGCGACCGCCACCATGAGCGGCAGCGTCTCGACCTTGCGGGTGCGCCACCAGGAGGTCGCCAGCACCAGCACGCTGCCCACCATGATGACGGCGGTGGCGGTGTAGATGCCTTTCCAGAGGTAGCTCAGGAAGAACGCGGCGAGCAGGAGGAATTCGAGCAGCGAGGACATGTCTTGGGTGCCAGGGAGGCGGGGCGCGGCTATCATAGCGTATCTGCGCCCGGAGGGCGCGAGCGCCCGGTCAATGAGCCAGTATTTCAGCCTCCATCCGGTCAACCCGCAGCTTCGCCTCATCCGCCGCGCCGTCGAGATCCTGCGCGCCGGCGGCGTGGTGGTGTACCCCACGGACTCCTGCTACGCGCTGGGCTGCCACCTGGGGGACAAGGACGCCATGGAGCGCATCCGCCGCATCCGCCAGGCGGACAAGGATCACAACTTCACGCTGGTGTGCCGCGACCTCTCCGAGATCGCCACCTATGCCAAGGTGGACAACCCGACATTCCGGCTGCTCAAGGCCTGCACGCCCGGACCCTACACCTTCATCCTGGAAGCGACCCGCGAGGTGCCGCGCCGGCTGCAGCATCCCAAGCGCAAGACCATCGGCATCCGCGTGCCGGACCATCCGGTGCCGCGCGCCCTGCTGGAGGAGCTGGGCGAGCCGGTGATGAGCTCCACGCTCATCATGCCGGGCGAGGACATGCCGCTGACGGACCCGGAGGAGATGCGCGCGCGGCTCGAGCACCAGGTGGACCTCATCCTGGACGCCGGTCCCTGCGGTTCCGATGCGACCACGGTGGTGGACCTGTCGGGGGAGGCGCCGCGGGTGTTGCGGGCCGGAAGAGGGGACCCGGCGCCCTTCGGCGGCTGAACGGGCCTGTATAATGCGCGCATGCCGGAATTCAGCCTGGTCCAGAAGATCCTACTCATGGGTATCCCCATCCTGTTCGCCATCACCGTGCACGAGGTGGCGCACGGCTGGGTGGCCAACAAGCTCGGGGACCCCACGGCGCGCATGCTGGGCCGTCTGACGCTCAACCCCATCAAGCACATCGACCCGGTCGGCACCCTCCTGATACCCGCGCTGCTGCTGCTGGTCGGCACGCCGTTCCTGTTCGGCTGGGCCAAGCCCGTGCCGGTCACCGCCCAGAACTTCAAGAAGCCCCGCACCGGCATGGCCTGGGTGGCCGCCGCGGGGCCCGCCTCTAACCTGCTGATGGCGCTGATCTGGGTCGGCGTGGCCTGGTCCGCCGCCACCTTCGGCGGCGCGGTGCCCTACATCCTGCCGCTCTACTGGATGGGCATCTACGGCGTGATCGCGAACGTGGGTCTGGGCGTGCTGAACCTGTTCCCGCTGCCGCCGCTGGACGGCAGCAAGGTGCTGGCGGGACTCCTGCCGGCGCGCGCCGCCCGCGCCATGTACCGGATCGAATACATGGGACTGCTGCTGGTCGCCATACTGTTGATGACCGGCGTGCTCGGCCGGCTGCTGAGCCCGATCATCCTCTACCTGGTCAACCTGTTGCTGGCCCCCGTGCCGGAGCTCCATTGAACGCAGTCATCCCCGGCAACCACCGAGTGCTCTCCGGCATGCGTCCGACCGGCCGCATGCACCTCGGCCATTACCACGGCGTGCTCAAGAACTGGCTGAAGCTGCAACATGAGTACGAATGCTTCTTCTTCGTGGCCGACTGGCACGCGCTCACCACGGGCTACGAGGACGTGCGCGGCATCGAGGACGCGGTGTGGGACATGCTGGTGGACTGGTTCGCGGTGGGCGTGGACCCGGGCCGCGCCAACCTGTTCATCCAGTCGCGCGTGATCGAGCACGCGGAACTGCACCTCCTGCTCTCCATGATCACGCCGCTCGGCTGGCTGGAGCGGGTGCCGACCTACAAGGACCAGCAGGAGAAGCTCTCCGACAAGGACCTCTCCACCTACGGTTTCCTGGGCTACCCGGTGCTGCAGGCCGCCGACATCCTCATCTACAAGGCCGGCTACGTGCCGGTGGGCGAGGACCAGGTGCCGCACGTGGAACTGACGCGCGAGATCGCGCGGCGCTTCAACTTCGTGTTCGGCCGCGAGCCGGACTTCGAGGCCAAGGCCGAGGCGGCGGTGAAGAAGCTCGGCAAGAAGAACGGCAAGCTCTACTCCGACCTGCGCAAGCGCTACCAGGAGCAGGGCGATACCGAGGCGCTGCAGGCCGCGGCCGCCATCGTCACCGGCAACCAGAACCTGACTCTCGGCGACCGCGACCGACTGATCGGCCACCTGGAGGGCGGCGGCCGCCCGATCCTCACCGAGCCGCAGCCGCTCCTCACCGAGGCCGCGCGCATGCCGGGCCTGGACGGGCAGAAGATGTCCAAGTCCTACGGCAACACCATCGGCCTGCGCGAGGATCCCAAGCAGGTGGAGCAGAAGCTCAAGACCATGCCCACCGATCCCGCGCGGGTGCGGCGCAGCGACCCCGGCAACCCCGAGAAGTGCCCGGTGTGGGAGTTCCACAAGGTATATTCCGACCAGTCGACCCGCGACTGGGCCTGGAAAGGCTGCACCACCGCCGGCATCGGCTGCCTGGACTGCAAGAAGCCGGTGATCGAAGCCGTATTGAAGGAGCTCGCGCCGATCCGCGAGCGCGCCCAGGAGATCGAGGCCAACCCCGAGGCGGTGCGCGCCGCGGTGGCCCAGGGCTGCGAGGCGGCGCGTGCGGTGGCACGGGACACGATGGACGAAGTACGCCAGGCCGTGGGCCTGGCCCAGCGGTAAACGAGATGCAGAACGAAGAGAACAAGCTTATCGGCGCCGAGCCTGCCCCCGAGCAGGCGGAGATGCCCTTCGCCATCGTGCAGGGCACGCCCTACACCACGCTGCCGCGGGACCTCTACATCCCGCCGCAGGCGCTGGAGGTGTTCCTGGAGGCCTTCGAGGGCCCGCTGGACCTCCTGCTGTACCTCATCCGCCGCCAGAACCTGGACATCCTCGACATCCCCATCGCCGAGATCACCCGGCAGTACATGGAATACATCGAGGTGATGAAGGAGATGCACCTGGAGCTCGCCGGCGAGTACCTGGTGATGGCCGCGATGCTGGCCGAGATCAAGTCGCGCATGCTGCTGCCGCGCCCCCCCATCGAGGAGGGCGAGGAAGTGGATCCGCGCGCCGAGCTGGTGCGCCGCCTGCAGGAGTACGAGCGTTACAAGCAGGCGGGCGAGGACATCGACGCCATGCCGCGCGTGAACCGCGACGTGTATCCGGCCCAGGCCGAGGTGCATGAGAACCGCGCCGTGCAGCTGGTGCCGGACGTGACCATGAAGGAGCTCCTGGTCGCGTTCAAGGAGGTGCTGCACCGCGCCGACATGTTCTCGCACCACCACGTGGGACGCGAGCAGCTCTCGGTGCGCCAGCGCATGTCCGACGTGCTGGCCGGCCTGCAGGGCGTGGACTTCCGCGAGTTCACCAGCCTGTTCACGCCGCAGGAAGGGCGCCTGGGCGTGGTGGTCACGTTCCTGGCGCTGCTGGAACTCATCAAGCAGCACCTCATCGAGCTGGTGCAGGCCGAGGCCTTCGCGCAGATCCACGTGAAGGCGTCTGCGGGGGTGCACGAGGTGGATTTGGAGAAGATCGAGATCGACGTGGACGGGGAGGAGTCGGCCCATGAAGCCTGAGCAGAAGAAAGACCTGAGGAACATCGTCGAAGGCGCGCTGCTGGCCGCCGGGCGTCCGCTCACGCTGGACGAGCTCATGGCGGTATTCCCGGACGACAGCCGCCCCGACCGCGGCGAAGTGCGCAAGGCGCTGGAGGCGCTGCAGCAGGAGTTCGAGGGCCGCGGCATCGAGCTGAAGGAGGTCGCCTCCGGATTCCGCATCCAGGTGCGCAAGGAGCTGGCCTCCTACATGGGTCGGCTGTGGGAGGAGCGCCCGGCTCGCTACTCGCGCGCGCTCTTGGAGACCCTCGCGCTGGTGGCCTACCGCCAACCCATCACCCGCGGCGAGATCGAGGAGGTGCGCGGCGTGACCGTCAGCACCCACATCATCCGCACCCTGCAGGACCGCAACTGGGTCCGCGTGGTGGGCCACCGCGACGTGCCCGGCCACCCGGAGATGTTCGGCACCACCAAGGAGTTCCTGGACTACTTCAGCCTGAAGAGCCTGGACGAACTGCCGACGCTCGCGCAGCTGCGCGACATCGAGAGCATCAACGCCGAGCTCGACTTCGGCACCGAGACGCCGGCGCTCGCGGCGGTGCCGGTGGCCGCGCCGCGGCTGGCGGAGGACGAGGCCTCGAACATGGACGATGACGGCGGCGAAGCCGGCGTCACCACCCACTGATGGACAAGGACGCAGCAGCCGGTGAGCGCCTGCAGAAGGCGCTGGCTGCCGCCGGCCTGGGTTCACGCCGCGAGATCGAGGGCTGGATCGCCGCCGGCCGGGTGACGATCAATGGCAAGCCCGCCAAGCTCGGCGACCGCATCCAGCCCACCGACCGCGTCGGCGTGGACGGCAAGCTGGTGAAGGCGCTGGAGCACGTCGGCGACATGCGCCGCCGCGTGATTCTCTACCACAAGCCAGAAGGCGAACTGACCACCCGCAAGGACCCGGAAGGACGCCCCACGGTGTTCGAGGCGTTGCCGCGCCTGCGGGGCAGCCGCTGGGTCTCGGTGGGACGCCTGGACACCAACACCTCGGGCCTGCTGCTCTTCACCAACGACGGCGCACTCGCCAACAAGCTCATGCACCCCTCCGCCGAGGTGGAGCGGGAGTACGCGGTACGGGTACTGGGCAAGGTCAGCGACGAGCAACTCCTGGCCCTGAAGCGCGGCGTGAGCCTGGAAGACGGCATGGCCAAGTTCGACGACATCCGCGAGGCGGGCGGCGAGGGCGCGAACCACTGGTACCACGTGATCCTGAAGGAAGGCCGCAACCGTGAGGTGCGCCGGCTCTGGGACGCGGTGGGCCTGACCGTGAGCCGCCTGATCCGTGTCCGTTACGGCGCACTCAGCCTGCCGCGCAACCTGCCGCGGGGCGCGTGGCGGGACGCTACGGAAGAAGAAACCCATGCCTTGCTGGCGACGGCGAAGATGCCGGTAGAGAAGAAGGCGGCGCCCAAGGCGCCGCGCAAGAGACTCACCCTATCAAAGCCGAGACGCTCACCCCGCTGAATCACTGGGCGTCGAACTGCTGCCCCGTCACGCCCTTGCTGTCCGGCCCCAACAGATACAGATAAGTCCCCACGATGCTCTCGGGCGTCGCGAGCTTCTCCCGGTCTTCCGCCGGGAAGGCCAGGCGGCGCATCTCGGTCTTCACCGGTCCCGGGTTGAGGCTGTTGACCCGCAGGGTCTTCCGGAACTCCGTCTCGTCCGCCAGCATGGCCGAGAGGCTCTCGATGCCAGCCTTGGACACGGCGTAGGCGCCCCAATAGGCGCGCGGCTTGCGAGCCACGCCGGAGGAAGTGAACACCACCGAGGCGTCCGGCGACTTGTAGAGGAGTTCGAGGCAAGCCTTGCTCAGCATGAACGGCGCCGTGAGGTTCACCTGCAGCACCTGCTGCCAGATGTGAACCTCGTGGTGCTCGATGGGGGAGCGCTCGCCTAGGATGCCGGCGTTATGCAAGAGGCCATCGAGCCGGCCGTACTCCTTGTCCAGCACGCCGACCATGTCCTCGTAGTCCTTGTAGCGGGCGCCCATGAGGTCCATGGGGTAGATGCCGGGCTTGGGCGCGCCCGCCGCCACCAAGGCATCGTAGGTCGCTTCCAGCTTCTTCACGGTCTTGCCGAGCAGCACCACCGTGGCGCCGTGGGCGCCCAGCGCCACGGACACAGCGCGGCCGATGCCGTCGCCGGCGCCGGTCACCAAGATCACGCGGTCCTTCAGTAGATCCTTCGCGGGAGAGTAATCGCGCTTGTTCTCGGCCATGAGTGCTCTATCTCGATTTGCGCGCGGTGTTCCAGGCAGTGAACAGCGCAGACAGGGGGTGCAATTCTACGGGCTCCGCCGCGCGGCTGGAACCCGCATGCTCCTGCTTGCGCTCGCGCTTCAGGGCCAGTGTGCTGCGGATACGCCAGGGGATGAGCGCATGACGCTCGCCCACGGGCGTGCTGCGGATCGCGTCCGCGTGCATGGCCCGGGCGCGGTCGCCGTAATCTTTCACCAAGGCGAGCACCGCGGGATCGCCCTGGGTCTCCCCGTGGATGTGCTTGTCGATGCCGTGCAGGCGCAGGTCCTCGGCGGCGAAGAGCAAACGGCCCTGCAGCGCCTGCGCCACGCCGCGGCTGGCGATGTCCGCGAGGCAGGCGGCGTTGCCCAGGAGCCGCGCCGAGAGCAGGGCTGCCTCTGAACCAGCGCCGGCCAATAGGGCTGACAGTTCCGATAGGGCTCCGGAATGGCGGTAGCTGTAGCGCTTCACGTCCTCGAAGGCCGGCAAGCCGGCACCTGCGATGTCCATGCGCGCACCGGTGACGAGGTCCAGGAACGCCTGCTGGCAGCCCTTGAGGGCAGCCATGTAGGGCATGAGCGCCTGGGTGAGGGGGTGGCGCGCCTTGCCGGCGTAGAGCAGGGCGATCTCTTCTTCCCACCAGCGCAGCTTCACGTCCGCCACGCCCGGGTCCCGCACTTCCCGCGGCACCTCACGCAATTCCAGATAGACCGCATGCAGTGCCGTCTGGGCGGCGCGCTGCCCAGGGGAGATGAAAGTGAGGGAAAGGCGGAAGTCTAGAGGAGCGGTCGCGAGCTTCGCTTCAGCCTGGGTGCTCATGCGTCCGGCTTCTTGCCGTCGGTGATGCGTGCCGCGGTCTCTACCGGCTCCAGCTCCGGCATCTCCTTCTTGGACTGCACGCCGAGTTCGGTGAAGCGGCGCGCCGCCGGCAGCACCTGCCGCTCCAGGGAGCCCACCGCGTTGTTGAAGTGCTGCACGCTGTTCTCCAGGGCGCCGCCGATCTTGGCCATGTGCTCCGCGAAGGTGGCGATGCGCTGGTGCAGGGTCTCGGCGTGTTCGCGGATGCGCTCGGCGTTCTCGGCGAGGGCCACCTGGCGCCAGCCGTAGGCCACGGCCTTCAGCAGCGCCACGAAGCTCGTGGGCGTCGCCAGCATCACCTTCTGCCGCAAGGCTTCTTCGATCAGGCCGGGTTCCCGGTCCAGCGCTGCCGAGAGGAACTGGTCGCCGGGGATGAACAGGATCACGAAGTCCGGGCTGGTCTTGAACTGGTCCCAGTAGCGCTTGCCCGCCAGCTCCTTGATGCGTTCCCGCACCTTGCGGGCGTGGCCGGCGAGGTGGGTGTCCCGCGCCTGGACGTCGGCGGCCTCGATGGCGGAGATGTAGCTGTCGAGGGAGGTCTTGGCGTCCACCACCAGCTCGCGGTTGTCCGGCAGGCGGATCACCATGTCCGGGCGCAGCGCGCCATCCTCGGTGCCGGTATGCAACTGCTCGACGAAGTCGCAGCGCTCCACCATGCCGGCGAGTTCCGCGAGGCGCTTCAGCGTCATCTCACCCCAGCGGCCCCGCACCTCGGGACGGCGCAGAGCGTTCACGAGGTTGCGGGTCTCCTGGCCGAGCTGCGACTGGCCTTCGGACATGAGCTTGAGCTGGGTGGAGATGCTGCCGAAGGATTCCTTGCGCTCCTTCTCGATCTCGCGGATCTGCTCCTCGGTCTTCTTCAAGGTCTCGTTGATAGGCTTGATGAGCTCGGCGAAGGCTTGCTGCTTCTTGTCCAGTTCGCCCCGGGCCTCGGCCTGGTAGCGGCTGAGGTTCTGGTTCGCGAGTTCCAGGAAGGCCTGGTTGTTGCCCTTGAGGGCATCGCTCGCCAGCGCCTTGAAGGTGGTCTCAAGATCCGTGCCGGCCTCGGCCTTGGCCTTGTAGGCGGCGTAGCGGGTGGCGGCGATGGCATAGCCCACCGCGAGCCCGGCACCCAGCACCACGACGCCGATTAGGACCAGCAGAGCCGGGCTCATGCGCCCGCTCCCGCCGCGGCACGGGGCGCGGGCTGGGTGGCGAGCCAATCCAGGAGCTCGCTCGGGTGCTTGATGCTGTGGTCGGGCTTCCACACGTCGGGCCGTTCCTCCTCGCCGAGGTAGCCGTAGAGCGCCACCACCGCCAGCATGCCGGCGGCATGGGCGGACTGCACGTCCCGCTCCGCGTCACCCACGTACACGCCTTGGGCGGCGGGCAGGCCGCAGAGGCCGGCGGCGTGGAGCAGGGGATCGGGGTGCGGTTTGCGCCGGGCGAGGGTGTCGCCGCTCACCACGCAGGCGGCGCGCTGGCGCACCCCGCAGGCTTCCAGCAGCGGTTCCGTGAGCCAGCCCGGCTTGTTGGTGACGATGCCCCACGTACGGCCCTGGCACTCAAGCGCGTCCAGCACCTCAGGCATGCCGTGGAACAGGTGCGTCTCGCGGGTGAGCCTGGCCTCGTAGAGGGCGAGATAGCGGGTGCGCATCTCGGAGAAGCGGGCGTCCTGGGGCTGGATACCGAAGCCGAGCTTGAGCAGGCCCATGGCGCCATGGGAGACCCAGGGGCGGATGCGGTCCGCCGTGAGGGGCGGCAGGTTGTGCTCGGCCCGCAGCTCGTTGAGCGCCGCGCCCATGTCCGGCGCGGTATCCATGAGAGTGCCGTCCAGGTCGAAGAGCACGAGGTTCAGGTCCATGCCGCCTTGCTGAAATGCATGAAGTAGTTCACGTCCAGGCCCGGGGCCATGCGATATCCCCGGGTGAGGGGATTGTAGTGCAGCCCGGTGCTGTGCCGGAGCGTGAGCCCCGCTTCCCGCGCCCAAGCATCCAGCTCCGAGGGCCGGATGAACTTGGCGTACTCGTGGGTGCCGGGCGGGATGAGCCTAAGCAGGTACTCGCCGCCCAGGATCGCCAGGGCGAAGGCCTTGGGCGTGCGGTTGAGGGTGGAGAACACCACTTGGCCGCCGGGCTTGAGCATCGTGGCGCAGGCACGGATCACCGAGCCCGGGTCCGGCACGTGCTCCAGCATCTCGAGACAGGTGACCACGTCGAAGGCGCCGGGCCGTTCCGCTGCCAGCGCTTCGGCGCTGATGTGCAGGTACTCCACCTGCCGGCCGCTCTCCTTGAGGTGGAGCTTCGCCACCTTGAGCGCGCCCTCAGAGAGGTCGATGCCCGTGACCTTCGCGCCGCGGCCGGCCATGCCCTCGGCCATCAGGCCGCCGCCGCAGCCGATGTCCAGCACGGTGCGGCCGGCGAGGGGAGCGCACCGGTCGACATAGTCCAGGCGCAGCGGATTGATGGCGTGCAGCGGCTTGAACTCGCCGCCCGGGTCCCACCAGCGCGCGGCGATGGCATCGAACTTGGCGATCTCATCTGCGTCGAGATTGGCATGCATGGTCATGCGCTCCGGGCCGCGGCCGGGCCCGCGCCGATACGCCCGCACCAGTCGTCGGCGCGATTGAGGATCGCCGGCAGGTCCATGCGCGTGAGGCGCCGTTCCTGCAGCAGGCGCTTGCCCGCCACCCACACGTCACTGACCTGCTCGCGACCCACGGCGTAGACCAGCGTCGAGACCACGTCGTGCACCGGCTGGGTCTCGGCCCCGCCGAGATCCAGTGCCGCCATGTCTGCCCATTTGCCGGGCGTCAGGGAACCCAGGTCCTTGTCGAGTCCCAGGGCGCGGGCACCGTTGAGCGTCGCCATGCGCAGGGCCGTAGCGGCGGGTACCGCGGTGGGGTCACCGGCGACGCCCTTGGCCAGGAGCGCCGCAGTCTTCATCTCCGCGAACATGTCCAGGGTGTTGTTGCTGGCGGCGCCGTCGGTGCCGAGCGCCACGTTCACGCCGGCCCCGAGCAGCTTCGCCACCGGGCAGAAGCCGGAGGCGAGCTTGAGGTTGGAAGAGGGGCAGTGCACCACGCTGATGCCGTTCTTCGCGCCCTCGGTGATCTCCGCGTCGTCAAGCTGGGTCATGTGCGCCGCCAGCAGCGAGGGCGTGAACAAGCCGAGACCCGCCAAGCGCGCGATGGGCCGCATGCCGTGCCTGGCTTCGCTGTCCGCCACCTCGCCCGCGGTCTCGTGCAGGTGGGTGTGCACCGGCAGGTCCAGTTCATCCGCCAGGGTGCGGATCTTCACCAGCCAGGGATCCGAGACGGTGTAGGGCGCGTGGGGTGCCAGGGTGAAGCTGAGCAGGGGGTCGTTCTTGTGCTGGTCCCGCAGGGCGAGGCCCTTGGCGATGTATTCCTCGGGGCCGCTGCCCCAGGAACTGGGGAAATCGAACACCACGAGCCCCAGCGCCGCGCGCATGCCGGCCTGGCGTACCGCCTGGGCCGCCGTCTCCGGGAAGAAGTACATGTCGCCGAAGCAGGTGGTGCCGCCGCGCAGCATCTCGGCCACGGCGAGCTCGACGCCATCGCGCACGAAGTCGGCGTTGGCCCAGCGGTTCTCCACCGGCCAGATGTGGTCCTTGAGCCACTGCATCAGCGGCAGGTCGTCCGCGAGGCCGCGCAGGAGCGTCATGGCGGCATGGGTGTGGGCGTTCACGAGGCCGGGGATGAGCGCGTGGCGCTCGAGCATCACTTCCTCGGCGGCCTCGAAGCGCGCGCGCGCCTCGGCGGAGGGGAGCAGCGCGACGATGCGGCCGTGTTCGACGGCCACCGCGTGGTTTTCCAGCACGCGGCCTGCCGGCTCCACCGGTACGACCCAGCGGGCATGGACCAGCGTCTCGACCGTCTGCATCACAAGGGATCCATCGTGCGACCTTGAGCCGCTAGTCTATAGAAATGCCGCTGCGGTCGCTGTGTGCGTGCACGAGCCGCGCACAACACGCTCGAAAATGACCGCTTCGGATGCAGGGCGATGCACGCCTTGGCGGCGGTCCGAGGGGCGCGGAAAGCGGCCATGAAACCGGGCAAAAATCCGCCGGTTTCCGGGGCAAATACCCGCACGGAAGTATTTGAAACCGCTCGATAAATCGGCCTTTTGTGGTAACATATTCGTTCTGATTTTCCCGCCCCCGGCGGCTCAAAAAAACCCTTAGAAATCCAGCTCTTGCATGGCCGATTTTGCCCGCGAGCTCGCGCTCGTCAACCTCGAAGAGGAGATGAAGCAGTCCTACCTGGATTACGCCATGAGCGTGATCGTGGGTCGGGCGCTGCCGGACGTGCGCGACGGCCTGAAGCCGGTGCACCGCCGCGTCCTCTACGCCATGCAGGAGCTCGGCAACGACTACAACAAGCCCTACAAGAAGTCCGCCCGCGTCGTCGGCGACGTCATCGGTAAGTACCACCCCCACGGCGACGTGGCGGTGTACGACACCATCGTGCGCATGGCGCAGCCGTTCTCGATGCGCTACGTGCTCATCGACGGCCAGGGCAACTTCGGCTCCGTGGACGGTGACGCCCCGGCGGCCATGCGTTACACCGAAGTGCGCATGGCCAAGATCGCGCACGAGATGCTGGCCGACATCGACAAGGAGACGGTGGACTTCGTCCCGAACTACGACGAGTCCGAGACCGAGCCCTCGGTGCTGCCGGCCAAGCTGCCGAACCTGCTGGTCAACGGCTCCTCGGGCATCGCGGTGGGCATGGCCACCAACATCCCGCCGCACAACATCCGCGAGACGATCGGCGCCTGCATCGCGCTGATCGACGACCCCAGCCTAAGCATCCACGACCTCATGAAGCACATGCCGGGGCCGGACTTCCCGACCGGCGGCATCATCAACGGCGCGCGCGGCATCCACGAGGCCTACTTCACCGGCCGCGGCCGCATCTTCGTGCGCGCCAAGTGCCATGTGGAGGGCAAGGAAGGCGCCAAGCAGTCCATCATCGTGACGGAACTGCCGTACATGGTGAACAAGGCGCGCCTGCTGGAGCGCATCGCCGAGCTGGTGAAGGACAAGAAGCTCGACGGCATCACCGAGCTGCGCGACGAGTCCGACAAGGACGGCATGCGCATGGTGATCGAGCTGCGCCGCGGCGAGAACACCGAGGTGATGATCAACAACCTCTACCAGCACACCGCCATGCAGACGGTGTTCGGCATCAACACCGTGGCGCTGGTGGACGGCCAGCCCAAGCTACTCAACCTGAAGGACCTGCTGGAGGCGTTCCTGCGCCACCGCCGCGAGGTGGTGACCCGCCGCACCGTGTTCGACCTGCGCAAGGCGCGCGAACGCGCCCACGTGCTGGAAGGACTGGCGGTCGCGCTCGCGAACATCGACGAGATGATCGAGCTCATCAAGCGCTCGCCCAATCCCGCCGAGGCCAAGACCGGCCTCATGGGCCGCGACTGGGCGCCCGGCATGGTGACCGACATGCTGAAGCGCGCCGGCGCTGAGGCCTCGCGTCCGGACGGCCTGGACGCGGCCTTCGGCCTGGTCAAGGGGAAGTACAAGCTCTCCGACGCCCAGGCCCAGGCGATCCTGGACCTGCGCCTGCACCGCCTCACGGGCCTGGAGCAGGAGAAGATCGTCGGCGAGTACAAGGAGCTGCTCACGCTCATCGGCGAGCTGCGCGCGATCCTGGCCGACCCGGACAAGCTGCTCAAGGTGATCCGCGGCGAGCTCATGGCGCTGCGCGAGGAATACGGCGACGAGCGCCGCACCGTGATCATCTCCGACCAGGAGGACCTCACCATCGAGGACCTCATCACCGAGGAGGAGGTGGTGGTGACGCTGTCCCACGCCGGCTACGCCAAGTCACAGCCGGTCTCCACCTATCGCGCGCAGCGGCGCGGCGGCCGCGGCAAGGCCGCCACCGCGGTGAAGGACGAGGACTTCGTGGACAACCTGTTCGTGGCCAACACCCACGACACGGTGCTGTGCTTCTCCAGCATCGGCAAGGTCTACTGGCTCAAGGTCTACCAGTTCCCGCAGGCCGGACGCGGCGCGCGCGGCAAGCCGATCGTGAACCTCTTGCCGCTGGCCGAGGGCGAGCGCATCACCGCGGCCATGCCTGTGAAGGACTATTCCGCCGACAAGTTCGTGTTCATGGCGACGCGCGACGGCACGGTCAAGAAGACCTCGCTCGACAACTTCTCGCGCCCGCGCTCCAGCGGCATCATCGCCGTGGAGCTGAACGAGGGTGACGGCCTGGTCGGCGTGGCCATCACCGACGGCCAGCGCGACGCGATGCTGTTCGCCTCCAACGGCAAGTCCATCCGCTTCAAGGAAGCCGACGTGCGGCCCATGGGCCGCAACGCCGCCGGCGTGCGCGGCATCCAGCTCGCCAAGGACGAGCACGTCATCGGCCTCATCATCGTGGGCGAGGGCGATGTGCTCACCGCCACCGAGCACGGCTACGGCAAGCGCACTCCGGCCGCGGACTACCCGGTGCAGGGCCGCGGCGGCCAGGGCGTGATCTCCATCCAGACCACCGAGCGCAACGGCAAGGTGGTGGGCGCCATCCAGGTGGCGCCGGATTCCGAAGTGATGCTCATCAGCAACGCCGGCACCCTGGTGCGCACCCCGGCGCAGGACATCTCGGTGATCGGCCGCAACACCCAGGGCGTGCGGCTGATCCGGCTCGCGGAGGGCGAGCTCTTGGTGGGCGTGGACCGCATTGAGGGGGACGAGGGCGATGAGAACGGCGCAGGCTGACAAGCCCGGCACGCTGGTGGAAGGGCGCGGCTACAACTTCGGCGCCGGCCCGGCGATGCTGCCGACCGAGGTCATGCTGGAGCTGCGCGAGGAGCTCCTCGACTACCGCGGCACCCGCCAGTCGGTGATGGAGATGGGCCACCGCACGCCCATGTTCGAGCCGATCGCCGCCGACTGCGAAGCCACGCTGCGCTCGCTTATGGACATCTCCGAGGACTACGTGGTGCTGTTCCTGCAGGGTGGCGCCGCCACCCAGTTCGGCATGGTGCCCTTGAACCTCGCGCCGGCGCCGGAAGGCAAGGCGGACTACGTGGTCACCGGCCACTGGTCGAACCGGGCCTGGCAGGAAGGGCAGAAGCTCGCCCAGGCGAGCCTCGCCGCCGACGCCAAGGACTCCGACTACAAGGACATCCCGCCGGTGTCCTCCTGGAAGGTGCGCCAGGACGCCGCCTACCTGCACTACACCGTGAACGAGACCATCGGCGGCGTGGAGTTCCTCTCCATCCCCGAGGTCGGCGTGCCGCTCGCGGCGGACATGACCTCCATGATCCTGTCGCGGCCGGTGGACGTGGACAAGTACGCGCTGATCTACGCCGCCGCCCAGAAGAACCTCGGCATCGCCGGCCTCACGGTGGTGATCGCGCGTCGCGACAGGCTGAAACCCATCGCGCCCGGCATCCCGACCATGATGGATTACCGTGCCCACGCCGAGCAGCACTCCATGCTCAACACGCCATCGGTGTACCCGTGGTACGTGTGCGGCAAGATGCTGCACTGGATCAGGAAGGAGGGTGGCGCCGCCGCCATGGCCGAGCGCAACAAGCGCAAGGCGGAACTGCTGTACGCGCGGGTGGACCGCACCGGCTTCTACTTCAACAAGATTGCCAAGCCCGTGCGCTCCATCATGAACGTGCCGTTCAACTGCGCCGACAAGGCGCTGGAGCCCAAGTTCCTGGAGGGTGCGGAGGCCGCGGGCCTGCTCAACCTCAAGGGCCACCGCTTCGCCGGGGGCATGCGCGCCAGCATGTACAACGCCATGCCGGAAGAGGGCGTGCGGGCCCTGATCGCGTTCATGGACGACTTCGAACGCCGTCATGGCTGAGTTCGACCCGCTCCAGTTCTGCATGCCGGGCGTGCGGGCGCTGCACCCCTACGAGCCCGGCAAGCCCATCTCGGAGCTCGAGCGCGAGCTCGGCATCACCGGCATCATCAAGCTCGCCTCCAACGAGAATCCGCTCGGCACCTCGCCCAAGGCGCTGGTGGCGATGCGCGCCGCGCTGGACGATACCGCGCTCTACCCCGACGGCAACGCCTTTGCGCTCAAGCGCGCGCTGGCGGAGCACCACGGCACCGGCACCGCGAACATCCTGGTGGCGACGGGCTCCGACCATATCCTGGAGATGGTGGCGCGGGCATTCCTGGGCGCCGGCCGCTCGGCGGTGATCTCCCGCTACGGTTTTGCGGTGTACTCCATCGTTTCCCAGGCGGCAGGCGCGGAGCTCATCGTCGCCGATGCGCTGCCGGCGGACCATCCGAAGCAGCCTTACGGCCACGACGCGGCGAAGATGGCGGCGGCCATCCGCCCCGACACCCGCGTGGTGTTCATCGCCAACCCCAACAACCCCACGGGCACGTGGCTGGACAAGCGCGAGCTCGCCGCGCTCCTGGAGAAGGTGCCGAAGGACTGCCTGGTGCTGTTGGACGAGGCTTACTTCGAGTTCGCCTCGGACTTCACGCAGGACTACCCGGACGGCAGCACGCTGCTGGCGCGCTTCCCGAACCTCATCGTGATGCGCACCTTCTCCAAGATCTACGGCCTCGCAGGCGCGCGCGTCGGCTACGCGCTCGCGCATCCGAAGCTGGTGGAGCTCTTGAACCGCGTGCGCCTCTCGTTCAACCCCAACAGCATCGGCCAGGCGGGTGCCGTCGCGGCGCTGGGCGACCAGGACCACATCCGCGAGACCCTCGAGCTCAACCGCACGGAATTGCCGAAGCTGGACGCCGGTCTAAAGGCCATGGGCCTCAGGACCATCCCTTCCATCTGCAACTTCGTCACCGTGGACGTGGGTCGCCCCGGCCGCGCCGTGTTCCAGGCGCTGCTCAAGGAGGGCGTGATCGTGCGTCCCCTGGACGGCTACGGCATGCCGGACCATCTGCGCATCAGCATCGGGCTCGCGGAACAGAACACGCGCCTCCTCACGTCCCTGAAGAAGGTCCTCGGCGCCTGAGCATGGCACCGCGGCTGGACTACACGGTCACGCCGGGCGGCTCGCTGCAGGGGAAGCTGCGGCTGCCGGGCGACAAGTCCATCTCCCACCGCGCGCTCATGCTGGGCGCCATCGCCGAGGGCGACACCGAGATCGAGGGCTTCCTCACGGGGGCCGACTGCCTGGCGACGCTCGCAGCCATCCGCGCCATGGGCGTGCAGGTGGACGAGCGCGGCCCTTCGCATCTCGTGGTGCATGGACGCGGGCTGCACGGCCTCAAGCCGTCTCCCAAGCCCATCGACCTCGGCAACTCCGGCACCGCCATGCGCCTCTTCATGGGCCTCTTGGCGGGGCAGGGTTTCGAGGCCACCCTCACGGGCGATGAGTCCCTGAGCAGGCGGCCCATGAAGCGCGTGATCCATCCGCTCATGGCCATGGGCGCCAGCATCGAGTCGCGCAACGGCTTCGCGCCCATCACGCTGCACGCCATCCAGCCGCTGGAACCGGCGCGCCACGTGCTCAAGATCGCCAGCGCCCAGGTGAAGTCGGCGCTCCTGCTCGCGGGCCTCTACGCAGGCGGCTACACCTGGCTCAAGGAATCCGGCCCGAGCCGCGACCACACCGAGCGCATGTTTCACAGCTTCGGCGTGCACGTGTTGCGGGAGAGCGGCTGGCTGGGTGTCCACGGCGGCGAGATCCTGCGCGGCACGCGCATAGAAGTACCGGCTGACCTGTCCTCGGCGGCGTTCTTCATGGTGGGCGCGGCCATGACGCCCGGCAGCAAGCTCGTCTTGGAGGGCGTGGGCGTGAACCCGACCCGCGACGGAGTGATCCGCATCCTGCGCCTCATGGGCGCCCACATCGAGATCCACCACTCGCGCTTGGGCGGTGGTGAACCGGCGGCGGACATCCTGGTGCAGGGCGGCAGGTTGCGCGGCATCGATGTCACTCCTGAGCTCGTGGCGCTCGCCATCGACGACATCCCCGCGGTGCTGGTGGCGGCCGCCTGCGCCGAGGGCATCACCCGCGTGCACGGCGCCGGCGAGCTCCGGGTGAAGGAGAGCGACCGGCTGCAGGCCATGCAGGCGGGCCTCGAGGCTCTGGGTGTGACGGTGAATTCGGGTCCCGATTACATCAATGTGAACGGGACGCCGCGCCTCAAGGGCGCCGAAATCCGGAGCGAAGGCGACCATCGCATCGCCATGGCCTTCGCCGTGGCGGGCCTGCGCACGGAGGGCCCGCTGCGGGTGCAGGACTGCGCGAACGTGGACACCTCCTTCCCGGGTTTCGTGGCCATGGCCCGGGAAGCCGGCTTGCAGATCACGGAGCAGCGTGCATGAGCATCCCGGTCATCGCCATCGACGGCCCCAGCGGTTCCGGCAAGGGCACCATCGCCCGCGCCGTGGCGGCACGCCTGGGGTGGAGCCTCCTGGACAGCGGCGCTCTCTACCGGCTCCTGGCCATCGCGGCGGAGGAGGCGGGGGCGGGCATCGAGGCGCCCGCCAGGCTCGGGCAGCTCGCCCGGTCCCTGCGCATCGAGTTCAGCCAGGACGCCGCCGGCGGCGAACGCATCCTCATGGACGGCAAGGACGTGAGCCTCCAGGTGCGGGCCGAGGCCACCGGCGAAGCGGCCTCGCGCCTCGCGGTGATCCCGGAAGTGCGGGCGGGTCTTCTGGACCTGCAGCGGGGTTTTCGCCGGGCGCCGGGCCTCGTGGCGGACGGCAGGGACATGGGGACGGTGGTCTTCCCCGACGCCGGGCTCAAGATCTTCCTCACGGCGAGCGTGACCGAGAGGGCCCAAAGACGTTATAACCAGTTGATAGAGAAAGGATTAACTGCTAACCTTGACGGCCTTTTTCGTGACATAAGTGCCCGGGACGAGCGGGATAGGACCCGCGCCATCTCCCCCCTGGAGCCCGCCGCCGACGCGGTGCGGCTGGATACCACCGGAGTGGGTATCGGCCAGGTGGTGGCACGTGTCATGGAACTGGCCGGCGAGCGCTTGGGACTCACCGGTTAACGACTGACGAAGGGCAGGACAGGACGTCCACCGCCCATTTTTTAAACAACCCGTCAGCCCGAAGGATCGGGCGCGGTGCAACAACCACAGGTGCCCCTCGCGAGGGGGGTGTAAACAACTCAACATGACCGAATCATTCGCACAACTTTTCGAAGAGAGCATCAGCAAGAAGCAGATGCAGTCAGGGTCGATCCTCAAGGCCCTGGTGGTGGAAATCCGGCCCGATGTCGTCATCGTCAATGCCGGTCTCAAGTCGGAAGGGGTCATCCCCGCCGAACAGTTTTACAACGAACAGGGTGAGCTGGAAGTCGCCGTGGGCGACGAGGTCGAAGTCGCGCTCGATGCATTCGAGGACGGCTTCGGCGAGACGCGCCTGTCGCGCGAGAAGGCCAAGCGCGCCCGTTCGTGGACCCGTCTCGAGGATTCCTTCAACAAGGGCGAGATCGTCAAGGGCTTCATCACCGGCAAGGTGAAGGGCGGCTTCACCGTCGAGATCGACGGCGTGCGCGCGTTCCTGCCCGGCTCGCTGGTGGACGTGCGCCCGGTGCGCGATCCCGTGTACCTGGAAGGCAAGGAGCTCGAGTTCAAGGTCATCAAGCTCGACCAGCGCCGCAACAACGTGGTGGTCTCCCGCCGCGCGGTCGTCGAGCAGGAATACAGCGCCGAGCGCGAAGAGCTGCTCACCAAGCTGCAGGAAGGCGCGGTGGTCAAGGGCGTGGTCAAGAACCTCACCGAGTACGGCGCGTTCGTCGACCTCGGCGGCATCGACGGCCTGCTGCACATCACCGACATGGCCTGGAAGCGCGTCAAGCACCCGTCCGAGGTGGTTGCCGTGGGCCAGGAGATCGACGTCAAGGTGCTCAAGTTCGACCGCGAGCGCAACCGCGTCTCGCTGGGCCTCAAGCAGCTGGGCGAGGACCCGTGGGTCGACATCGCGCGCCGCTACCCGAACGGCACCCGCCTGTTCGGCAAGGTCACGAACCTGGCCGACTACGGCTGCTTCGTGGAGATCGAGCCGGGCGTCGAGGGCCTGGTGCACGTCTCCGAGATGGACTGGACCAACAAGAACATCAACCCGGCCAAGGTCGTCCAGGTGGGCGACGAGACCGAGGTGATGGTGCTGGACATCGACGAGGAGCGCCGTCGCATCTCGCTCGGCATGAAGCAGTGCAAGCCGAACCCCTGGGACGACTTCGCCGCCAGCCACGAGAAGGGCGACCGCATCAAGGGCAAGATCAAGTCCATCACGGACTTCGGCATCTTCGTGGGCCTGGACGGCGGTATCGACGGCCTGGTGCACCTCTCCGACATCTCCTGGGACATGCCGGGCGAAGAGGCGGTGCGCAACTACAAGAAGGGTGACGAAGTGGAAGCGGTCGTGCTGGCGGTGGACGCCGAGCGCGAGCGCATCTCCCTCGGCGTCAAGCAGATGGAGAAGGACCCCTTCTCCAACTTCCTGGCCGACCACCCGAAGGGCAGCATCGTGAAGGGCAAGGTCACGGCTGTCGACGCCAAGGGCGCCAACATCGACCTGGGCAACGGCATCGAGGGCTACCTGCGTGCCTCCGAGCTGTCGCGTGACCGCATCGAGGACGCGCGCACCGTGCTGAAGGAGGGCGACGAGATCGAAGCCCGCTTCACCGGCGTGGACCGCAAGAACCGCACCCTGAGCCTGTCCGTGAAGGCGAAGGAGATGCAGGAAGAAGCCCAGGCCATGGAAGACTATGGCCGCGGCGGCCAGGGCGGCACCACCGCCCTCGGCGACCTGCTCAAGGAGCACATGGGCGGTTCCAAGGAAGACTGATGATGAATCGGCGCCCGCGGATTTGACACCGCGGGCGCCGACTTCATGACGAAGCGTCAAGAAACGGGGTCAGGGGCTAAACTCGTTCGGCACAAGGCAGGGCATGACAAAGTCTGAGCTGATCGAACTGATATCGCGCAAGCAGAGCCACCTCGCCGCCAAGGACATCGAACTGGCGGTGAAGATGATCCTGGAGCGCATGAGCACGGCGCTCTCCACGGGCCGGCGCATCGAGATCCGCGGCTTCGGCAGCTTCTCGCTGCACTTCCGCCCGCCGCGCATGGGGCGCAACCCCAAGACCGGCGACGCGGTAGCGCTGCCGGGCAAGTACGTGCCGCACTTCAAGCCGGGCAAGGACCTGCGTGACCGAGTCAACAGCGACGAAGATGCCACGGCCGAAGCCTGAGCAATTCCGCCGGCGGCGGTGAACCACCATGCTCCGCTGGATCACCCTCATCTCCCTGGTCTCACTGTTCATCGTGGCGCTGTTCCTGGCCTACGCCAACGGCGTCATGGTGCAGCTCGACTACCTCGTCGGCAGCGACGAGGTGCACCTGTCATCCGCGCTCCTGGGCGCCGCGGTGCTGGGCTGGCTGCTCGGCCTCGCCAGCGCCTTCGGCGTGGTGTTCCGCCTGAAGCGGGACATGCGCCGTCAGCGCCGCAGCCTGGAAGAGGCCGAATCCGAGATCCGCAACCTGCGCAGCGTGCCGCCCCGCGATGAACGCTAACGCCGGCGCCATCGCCTTCACGCTGATCGTGGCCGCCGGCTTCGGCGGCTGGTTCCTGGCGCGCTGGACCCGCGCCGGGCAGCGCCACCTGCCGGCCAAGTTCGCCAGCGCCGAGTACTTCAAGGGCCTGAACTTCCTGCTCAACGAGGAGCCGGACAAGGCCATCGAGGTGTTCATCCGCATGGCCGAGGTGGACTCGGACACGGTGGAGACGCATTTCGCGCTGGGCAGCCTGTTCCGCCGCCGCGGCGAAGCGGACCGCGCCATCCGCATCCACCAGAACCTGATCGCGCGGCCGAACCTCAGCCGCCAGCACCGCGCCGACGCGCTCTACGAGCTGGCGCAGGATTACCTGCGCGCGGGCCTGATGGACCGGGCCGAGACCATCCTGCTCGAGCTCCTGGACGCGCCGTCCTACACCGAGCAGGTATTGCACAGCCTGGTGACGCTGTACGAGATGCAGCGCGACTGGGAGCAGGCCATCGCCATGCGCAAGCGCCTGGAGTCCCTCACCACCGATCCCGAGAACAAGATCATCGGCCAGTACTACTGCGAGCTGGCGCAGTCGGCGCTGCTGGCACAGGACGTGACGCTCGCCCACAAGTACCTGAAGAAGGCCCAATCCCAGGACAAGGACTGCGTGCGCGCGCACCTGATGCTGGCGCAGATGGCGGAGAACGCCTCCGATTGGGGCGAGAGCCGCCGCCAGTACCAGTCGGTGCTGGAGCACGAGATCCGCTATGCCACCGAGGTGCTGCCGGCGCTGTCGCGCATGGTGCGCCGCCAGGACGGCGACGTCGCTTTCGCGGAGCTGCTGCAGAAGCTCAAGGGCTCTTCCCCGAAGGCAGTGCGCTACATCGGCCTCGCCGCCATCATGGACGACAGCCTGGACGACCCGCTTTCCCGCGAATGCGTGACCGAGTACCTGCGCACCGAGCCGACGCTGCAGGGTTTGTACCAGATGCACGCGGCGCTGGCCGCGCGCCACGGCGGCCAGGCCGCTGCCGACGTGGAGCCGCTGCGGGTGGCGGTGCGCAACCTCATGAAGAACGGACCGCGCTACCGCTGCGAGGAGTGCGGCTTCCGCAGCCGCACCCTGTACTGGCAGTGCCCCACCTGCAAGACCTGGGACAGCACCGTGCCGTTCCACGAGGTGCTGCTCTCCGGCCCCGGCCAGAGCGTGCATCCCAAGCCGATGATCTGAAGAACCTTAAAGGTTAAAGAGGCGAACTCAATGTCCACCCCCCGCATCCGCAAAGCCGTGTTCCCCGTGGCGGGGCTCGGCACGCGCTTCCTGCCTGCCACCAAGGCTTCTCCCAAGGAGATGCTGCCGGTGGTGGACAAGCCGCTGATCCAGTACGCGGTGGAGGAGGCGGTGCAGGCGGGCGTGGAGGTGCTGGTGTTCGTGACCAGCCGCACCAAGCGGCCCATCGAGGACCACTTCGACAGCGCCTACGAGCTCGAGACCGAGCTCGCGCGCCGCGGCCGCAAGGCCGAGCTGGAGATGGTGCAGAGCATCGTCCCGCCGCACGTGACCTGCGTCTACATCCGCCAGGCGGAGGCGCTGGGACTAGGCCATGCCGTGCTCTGCGCCGAGGCGGCGGTGGGCCATGAGCCCTTCTTCGTGATCCTGGCGGACGACCTCATCGACGGCGGCAAGCGCTCGGCACTGCAGCAGATGGCGGACGTGTACGCCAAGCACCAGTCCAGCGTGGTGGGCATCGAGCGGGTGAAGCCCGATGAGACGCAGCGCTACGGCATCATCAGCCCCCGCGACGTGGGACCTCGCTTGCACGAGGTGCAGGCCATCGTGGAGAAGCCGAAGCCCGAGGTGGCGCCCTCGAAACTGGGGGTGGTGGGACGCTACATCCTCACGCCGCGCATCTTCGAGCTCATCAAGAGCACCGGCCGCGGCGCCGGCAACGAGATCCAGCTCACCGACGCCATCGCCGCGCTGCTGGAGTTCGAGAAGGTCTACGGCTACGAGTTCGAGGGCGTGCGCTACGACTGCGGCAGCAAGCTCGGCTACCTGCGCGCCACCGTGGAGTTCGGCTTGAAGCACACGGAACTCGGCGACACGTTCCGCGATTACCTGAAGATGATCGGTTCCGACCTCACTTCCGGCAGGAAATAATGATGAGTCCGGCCCAAGCCTGGGCCCTGCTGGTCGTCGCCGGCCTGTTCGAGGTGGCCTGGGCCATCGGCCTCAAGTACACGGAAGGGTTTACCCGGACAGTCCCCACGACGCTCACCTTCGCAGCCATGCTCGTGAGCATGGGCCTGCTCGGACTCGTGACCCGGCAGCTTCCCATCGGCACTGCCTACGCGGTGTGGACCGGCATCGGCGTGTTCGGCACCGCGGTGCTGGGCATGTATCTATTCGGGGAGTCAGCGGCGATGATCAGGCTTGTGAGCTTGGCGTTGATTTTGACGGGAATCGTCGGTCTCAAGCTGACGACCGCTTAGCGCTCTTTCGGGTTCTTGACGGCCTCATCGGCCTCTTTCTCCGCCGCCCGGATGAGCTTGCGCAGGTTCTTGAACCCGCGCAGGTAGAGCCGCAGGCGATAGGTGAACACCGTCCAGGCGGAGAAATGCTTCTTGGCGAACATGAGCTCGCAGAAGTAATAGGACTGCTCGAAGAAGTTGTTGCGTACCCCCGTGCCCACGCCGCCGCTGGCGCTGCGGTGGTGGAAGAGGGCGGCGGAGGCGGAGAACTTGAAGGTCAGCCCAGCCTTGAAGGCGCGCCGGGCGTAGTCGCTCTCCTCGCGCACCGATACGCCCCGGAAGTTCTCGTCGAAGTAGCCGATGCGCTCCACCACCTCGCGGCGGATGGAGAAGTTGCAGCCGGTGATGTTGTTGGTGGCGCCGTCCCGGTCGTAGTTGTCGCCGCCCTTGAAGCGCAGCGAATCCGTGAGCCAGGTGGGCTGGGCCGGGCGCTTGGAACCGTGCTCCGTGACCCGGCCCTGCACCACGTGGGTTCCGTCGGCATGGGCGGCCACGTGCTTGGCGATGAAGTCCGGCTCGAAGCTCACGTCGTCATCCGTGAACACGATGACCTGCCCCCTGGCCCGGCGCAGACCCTCGTTGCGGGCCTTGGTGACCGAGGCGAAATCGGGACGGACGTGGGTGAAGCGGCCCTGGTTCGCCTCCAGGAACGCCTGGGTCTCCGGGTTGTGAGCCTTGGTCTGGTCGATGACCAGGATCTCCAGGTCCGGGCAGTCCTGGGCGAAAGCGCAGCGCAGGGTGCCCACCAGGAGCTCCTCGCGGTTGTAGGTGGGGATGACGAGGCTGGCTGCGATGCGGTCCGACATGCCTTGCGGGCCCTGTTTTCATTGACCCCTGTGGGGTGCTTGATTAAACTATGCGCCCTTCGAGATTCCCCGGTAGCTCAGTGGTAGAGCAGTCGACTGTTAATCGACTGGTCGCTGGTTCGAATCCGGCCCGGGGAGCCACTTTCCAGCCTTCCTCCACCTGATACTTCAGCCCGCCTTCTCCAGGAACGCGGCGATGCGGCCCATGGCGCCCTTGAGGTTGTCCATGCTGGTGGCGAAGGATATGCGCAGGTGCCCGGGCGCGCCGAAGGCCGAGCCCGCCACCGCTGCCACGCCGCCCTCCACCAGGAGCTTCTCCGCCAGTACGTTGTCGTCCTTCAGCTTCAGGCGGGTGATGACCTTGGAGAAATCCGCGAAGGCGTAGAACGTGCCGTCCGCCGGCAGCATGGAGACCCCGGGCATGGCGGTGAGCGCCATGTGCACGTAGTTGTGGCGCTCGCGGAAGGCCTTGCACATCATCTGCACGTATTCCTGGCCGCCGTTGAGCGCCGCTTCCGCGGCCGCCTGGGAGATGGAAGAGGGGTTGGATGTGCTCTGGGACTGCATGTTGCCCATGGCCTTGATGACGGGTTCCGGGCCGCCGGCATAGCCGATGCGCCAGCCGGTCATGGCGTAGGCCTTTGAGCAGCCGTTCAGGACGAGGGTCCTCTCATACAGGTCCGGACAGGCCATCACGATGTTGCAGAAGGGCTCGCCGTGCCAGATGAAGGGCTCGTACATGTCGTCGGTGGCGATGAGCACCTTGGGGTGCCTGCGCAGCACCTCGCCGAAGGCCAGGAGCTCCTTGCGCCGGTAGGCCATGCCCGTCGGGTTGGAGGGGCTGTTGATGACCACGAGCCGGGTACGCTTCGTGATGCTCTTCTCGAGCTGCTCCGGCGTGAGCTTGTAGTGCTGCTCGGGGCCGGCATAGGGCATCACCGGCGTGCCATCGGCGATGGCCACGATCTCGGGATAGGACACCCAGTAGGGCGCCGGCACCACCACCTCGTCGCCCTTGCCGATGACGGCCTGGCAGAGGTTGAAGAAGCTCTGTTTGCCCCCAGATGAGACCAGGATCTGGGACGGCGTGTAGGTCAGTCCGTTGTCGCGCTTGAATTTCTCGACCACCGCCTTGCGCAGGGCCAGCGTGCCCTCCACCGCGGTGTACTTGGTCTGGCCGGCGCGCATGGCGCGGATCGCGGCCTCCTTTACATGTTCCGGCGTGTCGAAGTCCGGCTCGCCGGCGCCGAGGCCGATGATGTCCTTGCCCTCGGCCTTGAGGGCCGCGGCACGCGCCGTGACGGCGAGCGTGGGCGAGGGCTGAAGACGCCGGGCGCGTTCAGAGAGTTCGATGTCCAAGGAGAGGCTCCATCCAGGCGGGCGGGGCGGTATCATCATAAAGGAAAGGCAGAACCAGCACCATGAGCGACGGATTCCGCATCGCATCCGACTACAAGCCCGCCGGCGACCAGCCGCAGGCCATCGCCACGCTCACCGCGGGCCTGAAGGACGGGCTCGCGCGCCAGACGCTGCTCGGCGTCACGGGCTCCGGCAAGACCTTCAGCATCGCGAACGTCATCCAGAACCTGCAGCGCCCGGCGCTGGTGCTGGCGCCCAACAAGACCCTGGCGGCGCAGCTCTACGGCGAATTCAAGACCTTCTTCCCCGACAATGCCGTGGAGTACTTCGTCTCCTACTATGACTACTACCAGCCGGAGGCCTATGTCCCCTCGTCGGACACCTATATAGAGAAGGACGCCTCCATCAACGAGCACATCGAGCAGATGCGGCTGTCCGCCACCAAGGCGATCCTGGAGCGCAAGGACACCATCATCGTGGCCACGGTGTCCGCCATCTACGGCCTGGGCGACCCCAACTCCTACCTCAGCATGGTGCTGCACATCAGCCGCGGCGAGAAGATCGACCAGCGCGCCATCCTGCGCCGGCTCGCCGAGATGCAGTACACCCGCAACGACCTGGACTTCTCCTCCGGCACCTACCGGGTGCGGGGCGAGATCATCGACATCTTCCCGGCGGAATCGGACCGGGAAGGCTTGCGCATCGAGCTCTTCGACGATGAGGTGGAATCGCTCACGCTGTTCGACCCGCTCACCGGCGCCAGCATAAGGCCGGTGCCGCGCTACACCGTGTATCCCACCAGCCACTATGTGACGCCGCGGGGCACGCTGCTCGAGGCCATCGACAAGATCAAGGCCGAGCTCAAGCCGCGCCTGGATGAACTGCGACAGGCCAACAAGCTCGTCGAGGCCCAGCGCCTGGAGCAGCGAACCCTGTTCGACATCGAGATGATGGCGGAGATCGGCTACTGCAGCGGCATCGAGAACTACTCGCGGCACCTGTCCAACCGCAAGGCTGGCGAGCCGCCGCCCACGCTGTTCGACTACCTGCCTCCGGAAGCGATCCTGGTGATCGACGAGAGCCACGTGACCGTGCCGCAGCTCGGCGCCATGTACAAGGGCGACCGCTCCCGCAAGGAGACGCTGGTGGAGTACGGGTTCCGCCTCCCTTCGGCCCTGGACAACCGGCCGCTGCGCTTCGAGGAGCTGGAGGCCCGTTCGCCACAGACCGTGTTCGTCTCGGCCACGCCGGGTCCCTACGAGAAGCGCACCGGCGACCAGACGGTGGAGCAGGTGGTCCGTCCCACGGGGCTCGTCGACCCCCGGGTCGAGGTCCGGCCGGCCCGCACCCAGGTGGACGACCTGCTGTCGGAGGTGAAGCAGCGCGCAGAGCGCAAAGAGCGCACCCTCGTCACCACCCTCACCAAGCGCATGGCCGAGGACCTGACCGAATACTTCGCCGAGCACGGCGTGAAGGTGCGCTACCTGCATTCCGACATCGAGACCGTGGAACGCACCGAGATCATCCGCGACCTGCGCCTGGGCGTGTTCGACGTGCTGGTGGGCATCAACCTGCTGCGCGAGGGCCTGGACCTGCCGGAAGTCTCGCTGGTGGCGATCCTGGACGCGGACAAGGAGGGTTTCCTGCGCTCCGAGGGCTCGCTCATCCAGACCATCGGCCGCGCCGCCCGTAACGTGAACGGCATGGCCATCCTCTATGCCGAGCGCGTCACCGGCTCCATGCAGCGGGCCATGGATGAGACCGACCGGCGCCGCCAGAGACAGGAGGCCTACAACCAGGCCCACGGCATCTCCCCCCAGGGCATCCAGAAGGCGGTGGCGGACGTGATGGAGGGAGCGCGGGCCTACGCCGCCGGCGTGCGCGCGCCGCTGCCCAAGGCCGCCGACGAGCGGGCCCGTTACGAGGCCATGGGACCCGAGAAGCGCCTCAAGCTCATCAAGCAGCTGGAACTCGAGATGCAGAAGCATGCCCGCAACCTGGAGTTCGAGGAAGCGGCGCGGGTGCGGGACGACATCCGGCGTCTGCGGGAGATCGACATGGGTCTGCCGGACGTGAAGGCCGGCTGAGCAGAGGAGAACATGATGGAACCCACGTTGGGCAACGGCAAGATCTGCTACATCGAGATCCCCGCCACTGACGTGGCACGGTCGGCGGATTTCTACGCCAAGGTGTTCGGCTGGCGGACCCGCAAGCGCGGCGACGGTCACCTGGCCTTCGACGACGGCGTGGGGCAGGTGAGCGGCAGCTGGGTGAAGGGACGTCCGCCCCAGGGTGGCCCCGGCCTCCTGGTCTACATCATGGTGGATGACGCCGCCGCCATGCTGGAGGCCATCGTGGCCAACGGTGGCGAAGTGGTACAGCCCATCGGCGCCGATGCGCCGGAGATCACCGCGCGCTTCCGTGATCCGGCGGGCAACGTGTTCGGCCTCTACCAGCAACCCGCCTGAAAGATACGCGCATAGCGGCTAAGTAGCCGGAAACCTTGCTGTTTTTAGCCCATTCCGGTATCGTTACGCGCTGAATTCAGTAGGCGTGTAGCTCAGCTGGTTAGAGCACCACCTTGACATGGTGGGGGTCGTTGGTTCGAGTCCAATCACGCCTACCAACACATACGAGAGTTTGTCTTTCCGACAACCCGAAGCACGCGGCCCCTCGTATAGGCCGCCACTGTAAGGAGAAGCGCATGCCCGCCATCACGCTGCCTGACGGTTCCAAACGCGAATTCCCCAACCCGGTCACGGTCGCCGAGGTGGCTGCCAGCATCGGCCCCGGCCTCGCCAAGGCCGCGCTCGCCGGCAAGGTGGACGGTAAGGTGGTGGACACCTCGTTCACGATCGATCACGACGCGCCGCTCAGCATCGTCACCGAGCGCGACGCGGAAGGCCTCGACGTCATCCGCCATTCCACGGCGCACCTCCTGGCCCAGGCGGTGAAGCAGCTCTTCCCGGAAGCACAGGTCACCATCGGTCCGGTGATCGAGGATGGCTTCTACTACGACTTCGCCTTCAGCCGGCCCTTCACGCCCGAGGACCTGGCCGCCATCGAGAAGCGCATGGAGGAACTCGCGGGGCAGGACCAGAAGGTCACCCGCAGCGTGATGCCCCGCGACGAAGCCGTGAAGTTCTTCCGCGACATGGGCGAGAAGTACAAGGCCGAGATCATCGCCAGCATCCCCAGCGCCGAGGACATCTCCCTCTACCGCCAGGGCGACTTCATAGACCTGTGTCGAGGCCCCCACGTGCCGAGCACCGGCAAGCTCAAGGCCTTCAAGCTCATGAAGGTGGCCGGCGCCTATTGGCGCGGCGACTCCAAGAACGAGATGCTGCAGCGCATCTACGGCACCGCCTGGACCGACAAGAAGGCCTTGCAGGCCTATCTCACGCGCCTGGAAGAGGCCGAGAAGCGCGACCACCGCCGCATCGGCCGCGAGCTGGACCTGTTCCACACGCAGGAAGAAGCGCCGGGCATGGTGTTCTGGCATCCGCGCGGCTGGGCGCTGTGGCAGCAGGTGGAGCAGTACATGCGCCGTGTGTACTCCTCCAGCGGCTACCAGGAGGTGCGCGGCCCGCAGATCATGGATAAGACCATCTGGGAGAAGACCGGCCACTGGCAGAACTTCCGCGACAACATGTTCGTGACCCACTCGGAAGAGCGGGACTTCGCCATCAAGCCCATGAACTGCCCAGGCCATATCCTCATCTACAAGCACGGGCTCAAGAGCTACCGGGACCTGCCGCTGCGCTTCGGCGAGTTCGGAGCCTGCCACCGCAACGAGCCCTCCGGCGCCCTGCATGGCCTCATGCGGGTGCGCGGCTTCACCCAGGACGACGGCCACATCTTCTGCACCGAGGACATGATCCAGGCGGAATGCGCGGCCTTCACGGCCCTGCTGCAGAAGGTCTATAAGGACTTCGGGTTCACGGACATCATCTACAAGGTGGCCACCCGTCCGGCCAACCGGGTCGGCGAGGACGCCCTCTGGGACCGCGCCGAGAAGGCCCTGATGGATTCCCTGACGGCCTCCGGCTGCGAATTCACGGTGTCACCGGGGGAGGGGGCGTTCTACGGCCCCAAGATCGAGTATTCCCTGAAAGACGCCATCGGCCGGGTCTGGCAGTGCGGCACCATGCAGGTGGACTTCAACATGCCCGGCCGCCTGGGGGCCGAGTTCGTGGGGGAGGACGGGGCCAAGCACGTCCCGGTCATGCTGCATCGGGCCATCGTAGGGTCCATGGAGCGTTTCGTGGGCATCCTCATCGAACACTTCACCGGCCGCTTCCCGGCCTGGCTGGCCCCGGTCCAGGCGGTGGTCCTCACCATCACCGACCGGCAGGCCGGATACGCCCAAAACGTGGTCGAGACCCTGAAATCCCATGGAAATCAGGGATTTCGGGTGGAATCCGACTTGAGGAACGAGAAGATAGGCTTTAAAATACGCGAACATACGCTCCAGCGCGTCCCCTACCTCCTGGTGGTGGGCGACAAGGAGATGGAAACAGGTTCCGTGGCGGTGCGCACCCGCGAAGGCCAGGACCTGGGCAGCCTCAAGCTCGAGGATTTCGCCCGGCGTCTTGAAGCCGAGGTGGTCAGCCGCGGAGTGGCAGCCTGAACCGCGTCCCGTATGCGTTGAGGGGACGGGTTCAGGTTTATTTTTGGAGGATCAGGTATCAGCTCTGAGAAGCGCGCCCGGCGAAACGGGGAGATCACGTCGCCCAAGGTCAGGGTCATCGGCCCGGACAACCAGCAGATCGGAATCATGTTCACCCGCGAGGCCGTCCGCTACGCCGAAGAGGCGGGACTGGATCTCGTGGAGGTGTCGCCCACGGCGGAACCGCCGGTCTGCCGCGTGATGGACTTCGGCAAGTACCTGTTCGAGGTCAACAAGAAGCAGCAGGTCGCGCGCAAGAAGCAGAAGCAGATACAGGTCAAGGAAGTGAAGTTCCGTCCGACCACGGACGAGGGCGACTACCAGATCAAGCTGCGCAACCTGACGCGCTTCCTCACGGAAGGCGACAAGGCGAAGGTGACCCTGAGGTACCGCGGGCGCGAGCTGCTGCACCAGAACATCGGTGTCGAGATCCTGGAGCGCATCAAGAAGGATCTGGAGGAAGTGGGGCAGATCGAGCAGTTCCCGCGCCTCGAGGGCAAGCAGATGGTGATGATCATCGGCCCGAAGAAGAAATGAGTTTCCAGCGCTAAGAAGTCGATGCAACAAAAGTGACGGCCCAAGCGTCACCCCTGGCGAACACCTCAACGCCGCTTCTGAGCGGGGCCAGGCTACCAGTAACAATCAGGAGTTTCAGTCATGCCCAAGATCAAGACCAACCGGGCAGCCGCGAAGCGCTTCCGCGCCACCGGCACCGGCAAGTACAAGCGTGGCCAATCGCACAAGCGCCACATCCTCACCAAGAAGAGCAGCAAGCGCAAGCGTCAGTTGCGCGGCTCGACGCTCGTGGTCCCCCAGGATCACTTCCGCGTCAAGCAGATGCTGCCCTGGTCGTAAGGAGAGGATAGAAACATGGCACGCGTAAAACGTTCAGTCACCAGCCGGGCCAAGCACAAGAAGGTCATCGGCAAGGCCAAGGGCTATTACAACGCCCGCCGTAAGAACATCCGCACCGTCAAGCAGGCGGTGATGAAGGCAGGCCAGTATGCCTACCGCGACCGTCGCGACAAGAAGCGCGACATGCGCGGCATCTGGATCGCCCGCATCAACGCCGCGGCGCGCCTCTCGGGGCTGTCCTACAGCCGCTTCATGAACGGCCTGAAGAAGGCGAAGATCGAGCTGGACCGCAAGGTGCTGGCCGACATCGCCGTGTTCGACAAGGCCGGCTTTGCGGCCCTCGCCGAGAAGGCCAAAGCCAGCTTAGCCTGAGACGAATGATGGCCCGCTGAGGGGCTTTCAATCAGAGCAAGTGGGGGAAGGCCGCACAACGGTCTTCCCCCTTTTCTTTTTGGGGTACACGGGGTAATAAGAACGTCCCATGAGCACCGACCTCGACAAGCTGATCACCGAGGCTGAGTCCAAGGCCGCCGCCTGCACCACGCTCGCGGCCCTGGATGAGGTACGCGTGCACTACCTCGGCAAGAAGGGCGTGATCACCGCCGAACTGCAGACCCTCGGCAAGCTGCCGGGCGCCGAGCGCGCCGCCGCCGGCCAGCGCATCAACGTGGTGAAGCAGGCGGTCACTGAACTACTGGATGCGCGCAAGACCGAACTGGAACAGGCGGATCTCGCCGCCAAGCTCGCCAGCGAGGCGGTGGACGTGAGCCTGCCGGGACGCGGCCAGGAG
Source organism: Gammaproteobacteria bacterium (assembly GCA_036383255.1). NCBI lineage: Bacteria > Pseudomonadati > Pseudomonadota > Gammaproteobacteria > Gammaproteobacteria bacterium. Next base: position 45,728 of record DASVOS010000009.1, read on the forward strand.
GCTGGCGGCCTGCACCCTTCCACCCGCATCATCGAACGGATCCAGACGCTCTTCGAACGGCTGGGCTTCAGCATGGAATCCGGTCCCGAGATCGAGGACGAGTTCCACAACTTCGACGCGCTGAACTTCAAGGCCGACCACTCGGCCCGCGCCGAGATGGACACTTTCTACCTGAAAGACAGGCCTTTCCTGCTGCGCACCCATACCTCGCCCGTGCAGATCCGCTCGATGCTGAAGCACGGCGCGCCGATCCGGGTGATCGCCGCCGGCCGCACCTACCGCCACGATTACGACATGACCCACACGCCCATGTTCCACCAGGTGGAGGGCCTCTTGGTGGACGAGAACGTGAGCATGGCGCATCTGCGCGGCACGCTCACGGACTTCATGCAGCGGTTCTTCGAGCAGGAGGACCTCAAGCTGCGCTTCCGCCCGTCCTACTTCCCGTTCGTGGAACCGGGCGCGGAGGTGGACATCAGCTGCGTGTTCTGCAGGGGCGCCGGCTGCCGCGTGTGCAAGCATACCGGTTGGCTGGAGGTGCTGGGCTGCGGCATGGTGCACCCGAACGTGCTCAAGGCCTGCAAGATCGACCCGGAGCGCTACACCGGCTGGGCCTTCGGCATCGGCGTGGAGCGCCTGGGGATGCTGCGCTACGGCATCGACGACATCCGCATGAACTACGACAACGACCTGCGCTTCCTGCGCCAGTTCCGCTGAGGCACCCATGAAGATCAGCGCGAACTGGCTCAAGGAATTCGTGAAGCTCCAGGACGATGCCCAAGGCATCGGCCGCAAGCTCGGCTCGGGCGGCGTGGAAGTGGCGTCCGTGACGCCATCCATCCCGGCCTTCGAGAAGGTGTGCGTGGGCCAGGTGAAGAGCCTGGAGAAGCACCCCTCGGCGGACAAGCTGAACGTCTGCCAGGTGGACATCGGCGACGGCAAGCTGCACCAGATCGTCTGCGGCGCGCCCAACGTGCAGGCGGGCATGAAGGCGCCGGTGATCCTGCCGGGCGGCAAGTTGCCGGACGGCACCGTGATCAAGCAGGCCGCCCTGCGCGGTGTGGATTCCTCCGGCATGCTGTGCTCCGCCCGCGAGCTCGGCCTCTCGGAAGAGGCCTCGGGACTCTTCGCGCTGCCGGCGGATGCGCCCGTGGGCAAGGACCTGCGTGAGTACCTGGGCGGTGGGGACTGGCTCATCGAGATCGAGATCACGCCCAACCGCGGCGACTGCCTCAGCATCCTGGGCGTGGCGCGCGAACTCGCGGCGCTCTACGGCAAGCCGCTGGAGAAGACCGAGGTGCCGCCGGTGAAGGCGGCCATCAAGGACGTGTTCCCGGCGGAGATCCAGGCGGAGAAGGCCTGTCCCGTGTTCGCTACCCGCGTCATCAAGGGCCTGCGCGCCGACGCCGTCACGCCGCTGTGGATGCGCGAGCGCCTGCGTTCCGCGGGCTTGAAGCCGATCCACCCGGCGGTGGACGTGACCCAGTACGTGATGCTGGAGCTCGGCCAGCCCATGCACGCCTACGACCTGAAGCGCCTGGACGGCGGCCTCACCGTGCGCATGGCGAAGGCGGGGGAGAAGACCAAGCTCCTCAACGGCCAGGTCTACGAAGCCCAGCACGACGTGCTGGTGATCGCCGACAAGAGCCGGCTGCAGGGCTTCGCGGGGATCATGGGTGGCGGTGAGTCCAACGTGACCGCCGGCACCACCGATGTACTCCTGGAAGCTGCGTTCTTCACGCCCGCCGCCATCAGCGGCCGCCCGCGGCGCATGGACCTGCTCACGGATGCTGCCTACCGCTTCGAGCGGGGCGTGGATCCGACGGGACAAGCCCGCGCCATCGAGCGCGCCACCCAGCTCATCCTCGAGATTGCCGGCGGCCAGCCGGGCCCCGTGAGCGTGGTCACGGCTGAGGCGACCCGCTTCCAGGGCGCGCCCATAAGGCTGCGCCGTGCGCGCCTCGCCGCACTGCTCGGCATCAGCGTGCCGGACAAGGAGGTGGAGGGCATCCTCACGCGCCTCGGGTTCATGGTGAAGGCGGACAAGGAAGGGTGGATGGCTACCGCGCCCAGCCACCGCTTCGACATCGAGATCGAGGAAGATCTGATCGAGGAGGTGGGCCGGGTCCACGGCTACGACCGGATTCCGGCACTCCAGTACCCCTCGCGCCAGGGCATGGCGCCTCTGCCGGAAGCCCGGGTGGACTTAAGGCGCCTGCGGCAGGTCTTGGTGGAGCGGGGCTACCAAGAGGTGGTGACCTACAGCTTCGTGGACGCAGGCCTGCAGGCCCAGGTCTACGGGTCCAACGGTATGGCCCTACCGCTCGCCAACCCCATCACCGCAGACATGGCCGAGATGCGCATGGGCCTGTGGCCTGGGCTGCTCAAGGTCTTGCAGTACAACCTGAACCGGCAGCAAGACCGCGTCCGGGTATTTGAGACTGGTTTGATATTCTATTCGCAAGCCGATGATATAAAACAAGAAAATATCATCGCTGGACTGGTCTCCGGACCCGAGTTCCCACTCCAGTGGGGTGAGACGGACCGGCCGGTGGATTTCGCCGATCTCAAGGGCGATATCGAGGCGCTGCTGAGGCCCGCTGGGGCTGCCGGCCGCCTGGAGGTCCAGGCTTCGGCTTTGGGTGCCCTGCATCCCGGCCAGTCAGCCCGGTTGATGCTGGATGGAAGGGAACTGGGCTGGATGGGTTCCGTGCACCCCAGGCTGGTCAAGGCACTGGACCTGCCTCAGGGTGCCCTAGTGTTCGAAATCCGCCTGGAGATGCTTTTAGGGGGCAAAATCCCGGCTTTTGAGCCAATCTCCCGGTTCCCGGCGGTAAGGCGGGACTTGGCGGTGGTAGTGGAAGAGAAGGTTACGGCTGGGCAACTTTTGGCCATGGCCCGGGAGGCCGCCGGGAGCCTGCTCCAAGAGGCCAGGATCTTCGATATCTACCGTGGTCCGGGCATAGATTCTGGACGAAAAAGCGTCGCTTTAGGCTTGATTTTACAAGACTCTTCGCGCACTCTTACTGACGAAGACGCTGATGGGACCATGCAGCGGGTGGCTGACCGTCTCCGGCGGGATTTGGGCGCAACAATACGAGATTAAGTAATGGCGCTGACCAAAGCCGAGATGGCCGAGGCCCTGTTCCAGGAGCTTGGCCTGAACAAGCGCGAGGCCAAGGAGCTGGTGGACCTGTTCTTCGAGGAGGTCCGCCTCGCCCTGGCCGAGGGCCGGCAGGTCAAGCTGTCCGGGTTCGGCAATTTCGACCTCCGCAAGAAGAACCAGAGGCCGGGGCGCAACCCCAAGACGGGGGAGGAGATCCCCATCACCGCCCGCCGGGTGGTGACCTTCCGTCCGGGACAGAAGCTCAAGGCACGGGTGGAGACATATGCTGGAAGCCGGGAACAATAGCGAGCTCCCCCCGATTCCGGGGAAGCGCTACTTCACCATCGGTGAGGTGAGCGACCTGTGCGGCGTGAAGCCGCACGTGCTGCGCTATTGGGAGCAGGAGTTCCCCCAGCTCAAGCCCGTGAAGCGCCGGGGCAACCGCCGCTACTACCAGCGCCACGACGTGCTGGTGATCCGCCAGATCCGCAGCCTCTTGTACGAACAGGGCTTCACCATCGGCGGCGCCCGCCAGCAGCTCTCCAGCGACGGCGCCAAGCAGGACATCACCCAGAGCCACCAGATCGTGCGCCAGATGCGCGTCGAGCTGGAAGAGCTTCTCCAGCTTCTGAAGCGCTGATAAGGCGCTGAATCTCAAACGGGTTTAGCGGAATCTTAGGCTTGGCGTATAATTACGCCCCTGCCAAGGGCCCGTCCGGGCCATCAGTCAGTTGAATCAGTCGGGGCGTAGCGCAGTCTGGTAGCGCACTTGCATGGGGTGCAAGGGGTCGGAGGTTCAAATCCTCTCGTCCCGACCAATTCAACTTCAAAACACCTAAATGGGTTCAGAAAGGGCAAGTCCCTCCGGCTAAGAGAGGATTTGAACCTCCGAACCTTTTATTTCGGGGTCGGAGGTTCGTTTTGCCCTACGCATCAGCCCCGGGCAAAACTCCGGGACCCACATCCCTGTGGGCCCGCCGGATGCTTCGCATCCGGCCCTCTCGTCCCGACCAATTCAACTTCAAAACACCTAAATGGGTTCAGAAAGGGTAAGTCCCTCCGGCTAAGAGAGGATTTGAACCTCCGAAACGATATATGCGGGGTCGGGGGTTCAGCTTTTGCGCTCTCTCGCTATCTATCCCTGCTCCGCGTGGCGCTGTGCGTCTCGCCCTCTCGTACCGATTGAAAATTCAAGCTGGCTGTCACAAAAGATTCATGAACCTACCCGTCTATCAGATGGATGGGAGGGACTAGCCAATGGATGCGGGGGTGCCCAGTATCTTGCTCGACGTCGGGTCATGGTTCAGACAAAAAAGCCCGGCTCGCGCCGGGCTTTTCGTTTCTGCATGCATGAAGCTCACGAGTTGGGTTTGGCTTCCTGGGCCTCCTGCAGGTACTTCACCACGTCCTTGGCTTCGCCCTGAGCACCCTTCACGCTGTCCTTCTTGAGCGAGTCCTTGGCTTCGGTGAGCGCCTTGTCCAGCTTCTTGTGCTGGTCGCTCTTGCTGTCCACGTCGTTCATGGCGCCCTTGCCCATGCCCTTGCAGGGATCCTCGGCATTGGCGTTGTACTCAGGACCCTGCGGACCCACCAGGCAATTCACCACGTGCTGCATGTGCTCATGCACCATCTTGATGTCGCCGCTGCTGGCGGACATCTGGGCGTGAGTGAGGGCGGTGGATATCTCCTTGGAGATGTCCACGCCGGAGCTGCCGGGGTTCATGCCGGTATCGGGCGCGCCGGCGGCGAAGCCGGCGCTGGCCAGCAGCAGGGCGGGCAGGGCGGATATCAAAACGGTCTTGTGTTTCATGGTCACTCCTTCGGTCGGTTCAGGGTACGCGATGCATCGCGGCTGCGCGCAGGCGGCCCATGTGCATGCGAAGTGGCTATTAAAACCCCCTCGCGCTGAAAAGGTCGAACCGAATTGACAGTTGCGGCTGCGGCGTACTTAATGTGTCGGTGAATGTCGTGAGGCGCCATGAACGGAAACGTAGAGTTCTTCCAGGAAGGACCTGAATTGGGTAACCAATATCAGGATGACGAGGCGCTGCGCGCGTGGCTAGGCCGGCGCGTGCCTGAGACGATGCTGTCCGGCATCGAGCCAGGCCTGGCGAACCTGGGCGCGCGGGCGGCAGGCGAGATGCTGGCGCTCACGGCGGCGGCGGAGGCGCAGCCGCCGCGTCACGTGCCCTACGATGCCTGGGGCCGACGCGTGGACCGCATCGAAGTGTCGGATGCTTGGAAGGCGCTGCATCGCATCGCCGCGGAGGAGGGCATCGTCGCCACCGCCTACGAACGCAAACAAGGGGAATGGTCGCGCCTGCACCAGTTCGTGCGCCTGCATCTCTATACGCCGTCTTCCGCCATCTATTCCTGCCCGCTGGCCATGACCGACGGCGCGGCACGCACGCTTGAGCTGTTCGGCGACGCACTACTGAAGCAGGACGTGCTGCCGCATCTCGTCAGCCGCGATCCGCGGGCGTTCTGGACCTCGGGGCAGTGGATGACGGAGCGTAGCGGCGGCTCGGACGTGAGCGGCACCTCCACCGAAGCGCGGCTCGAAGACGGCCGCTGGCGGCTCCATGGCACCAAGTGGTTCACCTCCGCCACCACCTCCGAAGTCGCCGTGACCTTGGCGCGGGACCCGGAGGCAGAGGGACGCCTGAGCCTCTATCTCCTGCAGCTGCGCGACGCGGAGGGCAAGCTGAACGAGATCTTCGTGCACCGGCTCAAGCCCAAGCTGGGCACCTGGGCGCTGCCCACCGCGGAGCTCACGCTGCAGGGCACGCCGGCAGTGCGCATCGGCGAGCCGGGAAAGGGCGTGAAACAGATCGCGACGGTGCTGAACATCACGCGCCTCTATAACGCGGTCTCCGCCGTGAGTTACATGCGCCGTGGCCTGGCGCTGGCGGTGGATTACGCCGGCAAGCGCCTCGCCTTCGGCAAGCCCATCCTCGAGCAGCCCCTGCATCATGAGACCCTCTCGGAACTGGATGCGGAGTACACCGGGGCCCTGCACCTGGTGCTGCACCTGGGCGTGCTGCTCGGCCGCGGCGAGACGGGCAAGGGCACGCCGGCGGAGACCGCGCTGCTGCGTCTGCTCACGCCAGTCGCGAAGCTGTATACCGCCAAGCAGTCCATCGCCACCGCCAGCGAAGTGCTGGAGTGCTTCGGCGGCGCGGGGTATATAGAGGACACGGGCCTGCCGCGGCTGTTGCGGGACTGCCAGGTGCTCTCCATCTGGGAGGGCACCACCAATGTGCTGTCCCTGGACGTGCTGCGGGCGCTGGAGGACCCGGCGTCCTTCAAGGCCTACGCGGCGGACGTGGCTGCGCGCACCGCGGCCATGCAGGGCAAGGAGCTCGCCGGGTTCCGCGACCAGATCACCGCCGGGGTCGAGGCCATGGGGACCTGGCTCAAGGGTGCGGCGCAGGACCGTGAAGCGCTGGAGCGGGGCGCGCGGCGCCTGGCCTTCAGCATGGCGCGTACTTACACCGCCTCACTGCTGGGCCTGGCTGCTGCCGAAGGGTGGATGGAGCCGGACGTGCTGCGCCACTGGTGCCGGACGCTGCCGCGCGGCTAGTGGGAAGCCCGGGCCGCGCGCTGTGGGAAGATGAGGATGCCGGCCACGATCAGCACCACCAGCACCGCCGATGCGGCATAGCGGCTCAGAGCCAAGCCGCCCTGGTCATGGGGCTTGTCGAGGAAATCCCCCACCACCGCGCCGAGGGGCCGCGTGAGGATGAACGCCGTCCAGAACAGCAGCGTGTGATCCAGCTTCGTCCAGAGATACGCCGCCGCCGCCAACAGCAGCAGCCCGCCGAAGATCGCCGCTGCGCCGAGATAACCCAAGCCCGCCGAGTCCGCGGTCCAGTCGCCCAACGCGGTGCCCAGGGTCTGGGAGAACATGATGGTGATCCAGTAGAACATCTCGGCCTTGGGTGTGCTTACGCTCGTGATGGAGACAGAACCCAGGGTGCGATGCCAGAGGAACAGCGAGCCCAGCACCAGCGCCAGCAGCAGCGAGCTGCCGCCGGCGTAGCCGATGCCGAGGGAGCGGTCGGCGAAGTCCGCGAGTGTGGTGCCCACGGTGGTGGTGGCGATGATGGTGGCCCAATAGAGGAAGGGGCGGAAACCCCGGGCCCTGACCTGTGCCAGGACGAAGCCGATGAAGATCACCGCGAAGATGGCGGTACCTGCGAGGTAGCCCAAACCCATGGACATGGAGACCGCGTCGCCGCCGGTCTCGCCCAGGGTGGTGGCGAAGACCTTGATGGCCCAGAAGACCAGGGTGACTTCCGGTACCTTGCTCAGGGCATGTCGGGCGTCGTCTCTCATGTCCTGGATATGAGACCATAGCGCGCCCTCCGATACCAATCCGTCCATGGCATCCGACCTCCTCGTCAGCGTCCAGGGTTTGAGCAAGTCCTACGGGCTGCAGAACCTTTTCTCGGGCATCACCCTGAGTTTCCACGCGGGGGAGAAGCTGGGCCTCATCGGGCCCAACGGCTCCGGCAAGTCCACGCTGCTCAGGATCCTGGCGGACGTGGAGACCCCCGACGAAGGGCAGGTGGCACGGGCCGGTTCCACCCATCTCGTGTACCTGCCTCAAGAAGACAGGTTCTCCGCCGGCGCCACCGTGGAGTCGGCGCTGCTGGATGCGCTGCCGGCACACCAGAGGGATGCCGGACTCAACTCCATCCGCGATCTCCTGCGGGAGATGGCCTTCGCGGACCTGGGGCAGAAGGTGGATTCCCTCTCGGGCGGCTGGCGCAAGCGCCTGGCTGTCGCCTGCGCGCTGGTGCAGGAGCCGGACCTTTTGCTGCTGGACGAGCCTACCAATCACCTGGACCTGGAAGGCATCCTGTGGCTGGAAGCGCTGCTGAAGTCGGCGCGCTTCGCCTTCGTGCTGGTGAGCCACGACCGTTACTTCCTGGAGAACGCCACCAACCGCATCGTGGAACTGAACCGCCGCTATCCGGACGGTTATCTGCGGGTGGAAGGCAACTACAGCGAATTCCTGCAGCGGCGCCTCGCGGTCTTCGACCAGCAGGACCGCGAGGAGCGGGTTTTGGAGAACACGTTCCGCCGCGAGCTGGAGTGGCTGCGGCGGGGACCCAAGGCCCGCACCACCAAGGCCAAGGGGCGCATCGATGCCGCCTATGAGCTGAAGGACGAGCTGCAGGCCACCCGCGGCCGCAACGCACTGACGAGATCCGCCGAGATCGAGTTCGACGCCACCGGCCGCAGGACCCGCAAGCTGGTGGAGCTCAAGGACGTGACAGTGGAGCGGGGCGGGCGGCGGCTGTTTTCCGGACTGGACCTCACGCTGGGGCCGGGCAGCTGTGTCGGGGTGCTGGGGCGCAATGGCAGCGGCAAGAGCAGCCTGATCCAGCTCCTGCGAGGCGAGCTCAAGCCCAGTGCCGGCAGCATCACCTGGGCGGACGACCTCAAGGTGGTGAGCTTCGACCAGAAGCGCGAGCAGCTGGACCGGAGCCTCACCCTGAAGCAGGCGCTCTCGCCCACCGGCGAGAGCGTGATGTTCCAGGGCAAGCCCCTGCACGTGAGCGCCTGGGCCCGGCGCTTCCTGTTCCCCACCGAGAAGCTCGGGCTGCCGGTGGCGCGGCTCTCGGGCGGCGAGCAGGCGCGGGTGCTGATCGCGCGGCTGATGCTGCAGCCCGCCGACCTGCTGCTGCTGGACGAGCCCACCAACGACCTGGACATCGCGACGCTGGAGGTGCTGGAAGATAGCCTGGCGGAGTTCCCGGGTGCGCTGGTGCTCATCACCCACGACCGCTTCCTCATGGACCGCCTGAGCGACCGGCTGCTGTACCTGGACGGGAGCGGCCACGTCACGTTCTTCGCGGACTACGCTCAATGGCTGGAAGCGCGCCGCAGTGCGGTGCCGGCGCCGATGGCATCGCAGGCGGTGGCGCCGGCCAGGAAGCCCGCCGCGCCCGGTTTGAGCTATGAAGAGAAGAAGGAGCTCGACCGGATGGAGAAGAGGATCGAGAAGGCCGAGGCGGAAGTGAACGCCATCCAGGAACGGCTGCACGACCCTGCCATCATGAGCGACGCGGCGAAGCTCAAGGAGATCTACGGCAGCCTGGAAGCCGCCCGGACCAAGGTGGCGGAACTGTACACGCGCTGGCAGGAATTGGAATCCCGCAATGCGTGAAGGCGGTCTCAGCAGCTGTCGCCGCTGAACCTGGTGCCGTCGAAACGGCAATGCACGAGGATGTCGCTCTCGTCCGAGAGCTCGAAGTCGCGGACGTAGCGCTGGCCTCCCACGTCGGCTTCCAGGCTGTGGGCACCGTAGTCGATGTCCCAGTTGCAGCTCGCCTGTGAACGGGCCGTGCAGGGCTTGCCGCCGTCCAACTTGAACAACACGTCGCCGGCAGTGAGGTTGTCGACACGCACGCTGTAGGTGATGCCGAGTTCAGGCGCCGTGGCGGCCGCGAGGCAAGGCGCGAGCAGGAGCGCGAGTCCGATGATCCGTCGCATGGAAAACCCCATCCCTATGCAGCGTCTCTTGCCCTAAGCATACCCACGGCGGCCGAGCCCTGGCCAGCCCGGCTGGCGCTATACTGATGGCCTGAGAAGGGGTGGCGGTAAAGGGGGCCACGTGCCGTGAAACCCGGTTACATCTGCGTGTGGGAGTTCCTGGCGGCCCCCGGCAAGGTGGAGGAGTTCAAGCGCCTCTACGGGCCGGAAGGGGATTGGGTGCAGCTGTTCCGCCGCGCGCCGGGCTACATTCGCAGCGAGCTTCATCAGGACCAGGCCAACCCGCAGCGCTTCATGACGGTGGATTACTGGGAATCCCAGGCGGCGGGCGATGCCTTCCGCAAGCAGTTCCTGCACGAATATGAGGAACTGGACGTGTGCTGCGAACAGTACACCGTGAAGGAAAGGGAGCTGGGCCGGTTCACGCCACTGGGCTGAAGGCCCGCGCCCGCCCGGCAGCCCGGGCATTGAAACCGGCACCGGCGGCCCTATCATCTATATCTATAGTCCTGGGAGGGGTTCCATGGAACACGAGATGGCTCTGGGCTTCCTGGCGGCGGGGATCATCCTCCTCGTGCTGGAGATGGCCAGCGTGACGTTCTACCTGGCGGCGCTGGCCTTCGCCTCGCTGCTCACCGCGCTCATCACCTGGCTCTATCCCATGAACGGCTGGCAGGGGGCGTTGGTGTTCACGCTGGGCTCCGCCGTGGCATTGCCCCTGGCGCACCTGCTGCGCCGCCGCCTGCACGGCGACAAGACCGACCCGCTGGAGGACATGGACAAGGGCAACCTGGTCACGGTCGCCCAGGCGGACGGCCACGACATCAAAGTGAAGTACCGCGACTCGCTGTGGGAGGCTGCCTGGGAGGGCAGCGGCCACCCCAGCGTGGGGCAGCGCGCCAAGGTGGTGGCCCGCGACGGCTCGCGCCTGCGCGTGAAGCCGGTCCACTGACAAAACGAACATACCAAAGGGAGCATCTCCATGCAGTTGTCATCCATCATCGGCCTGCTGATCCTGGTCTGGGCCGCGTTCACCATCGTCCGCGCGGTGCGCATCGTGCCGCAGCAGCAGGCCTGGGTCGTCGAGCGCCTGGGGCGCTTCCACGCAGTGCTGGGCTCGGGCATGCAGCTCATCGTGCCGATCCTGGACCGGGTGGCCTACCGCTTCGACATGCGTGAGATCCCGATGGACGTGCCGGAGCAGATCTGCATCACCAAGGACAACACGCGCCTGTCGGTGGACGGCGTGCTCTACTACCAGATCACCAACGCCCAGAACGCCGCCTACGGCACCAACAACGTGATCACCGCCGTGGTACAGCTGGTGCAGACCACCATGCGTGCCGAGGTAGGCAAGCTGGCGCTGGACGAGTGCCTGTCGCAGCGCGAGACCCTCAACCGCGGCGTGGTGGACGTGCTCACCGAGGCCGCCGCAGGCTGGGGCGTAAAGGTGCTGCGCTACGAGATCCGCAACCTCACCCCGCCCGACGAGATCCAGCGCGCCATGGAGCTGCAGCTCACCGCCGAGCGGCAGAAGCGCGCCGCCATCGCCAAGTCCGAGGGCGACCGCCAGCAGGCCATCAACCAGTCGGAAGGCCAGAAGCAGAGCCAGATCAACAATGCCGAGGGCGAACGCCAGTCCGCCATCCTGCGCGCCGACGGCCAGGCCCAGGCAATCGCCGCGGTGGCCAACGCCACCGCCAAGGCCATCGAGACCATCGGCAAGGCCACCGCGGGCCAGGGCGGCGCGGACGCGCTGCACTACCAGCTCGGCCAGCAGTGGGTGCAGCAATGGGGCGAGATCGCCAAGACCTCCACCGTGACCGTGGTGCCCGCGAACATGGGCGACCTCTCAGCCATGGTGGGCACGCTGCTGTCCCAGTCCGGCAACGCCAAGCCAGCGGCCCGCTGACGGGCCGCTAATGAGCCCGCGCACCGCCGCGGTGATCGGCGGCGGTCCCGCGGGTCTCATGGCCGCGGAGACGCTGGCGCAAGCCGGCGTCTCCGTCGCTCTCTACGACGCCATGCCCTCCGTGGGGCGCAAGTTCCTGCAGGCGGGCGTCGGCGGCCTCAACCTGACCCATTCCGAACCGGAAGCGGCCTTCCTCGCGCGCTACGGCGTACGGCGCGAGAGGCTGCGCCCGTGGCTGGAGCGTTTCGGCCCGGATGCACTGCGCACCTGGGCGGCGTCGCTGGGCGTCGAGACCTTCGTCGGCAGCTCAGGCCGCGTGTTTCCCAGGGAGATGAAGGCCGCGCCACTCCTGCGTGCCTGGCTGCGGCGCCTGAAAGAGGATGGCGTGCGCATCCACGTGCGGCATCGCTGGCGTGGCTGGGACGGGCAGGGCGCGCTACTGTTCGACACGCCGGACGGAAGCAGGACCTCCAAGCCGGATATCACCGTGCTCGCCGTGGGCGGCGGCAGCTGGGCGCGCCTCGGGTCCGATGGTGCCTGGGTGGGACTGCTGGAGGCGAAAGGCGTCGAGATACACCCCCTCAAGCCTGCCAACTGCGGCTTCGAGGCCGCCTGGAGCGGACATCTCCGCGAACGCTTCGCCGGCCAGCCGGTGAAGCCCGTGACCGCCTGGCTGGAAGACGGCACGCCGAGACAAGGCGAGTTCATCGTCACCCATCATGGTGTCGAGGGCGGACTCATCTACGCCTTGTCTACATCCCTGCGCGAGGCCATCGAGCGAGACGGCAGTGTGACCTTGCATATCGACCTCGTGCCGAACCGGGATGTGCCGCATCTGGCGCAAGCTCTCGCCAAACCACGCGGCTCCCAGTCCATGGCCAACCATCTGCGCAAGCAGACGGGGCTCGAAGGCGTGAAGGCAGGGCTGCTGCGGGAGGTGGCGGGTGCCGGGGAGCTGCCGGCGCCTGGCGAGCTCGCGGCGCTCATCAAGGATCTTCCCATCAAGCTCACGGCGATGCGTCCGCTGGACGAAGCCATCAGCACAGCCGGCGGTATCGCCTTCGAGACTATGGACGAACACTCGATGTTGCGGGCGCTGCCGGGAGTCTTCTGCGCCGGTGAGATGCTGGACTGGGAAGCGCCCACCGGCGGCTACCTGCTCACGGCCTGTTTCGCCAGCGGCAAGGCCGCGGGCGAGGGCGCACTGCGCAGGCTGGAAGGCAAGCCATGAGGATCTGGGTGGACGCGGATGCCTGCCCCAAGGCCATCAAGGAGATCCTGTTCCGCGCCGCCAAACGCGCCGGCGTGCAGCTCACGCTGGTAGCCAACCAGTCGCTGCGCACTCCGCCTTCGCAGCACATCAAGTCCATGCAGGTGGCATCAGGCTTCGACGTGGCGGACAACGAGATCGTGAGGCAGGTGGCGGCAGGCGATCTGGTGGTCACGGCGGACATACCGCTGGCGGCGCAGGTGGTGGAGAAGGGCGCCCACGCCCTCAACCCACGTGGCGAGCTCTACACGCCCGAGAACATCAAGGCTCGCCTGAGCCTGCGGGACTTCATGGCCAACCTGCGAGACAGCGGCGTACAGACCGGCGGCCCCGCGCCCCTGAGCCAGGCCGACCGGCAGGCCTTCGCCAACCATCTGGACCGTCTGCTGGCGAAGCGGGGTGCCTAAGGTTTGATGCGTTTGACCTGCACCGTGTCGCGCACGCCTTCCACGGACATGTAATAGGAATTGAACAGGCCACGGCTGATGGTGACCTTGGGGTGCATGAGCGCACCCAGCGTCAGTACGGCGTCGTCCATCTGCTCCCAGACCTGGCCGTTGTCGAGATGGAAGGTGGTGCCACCACTCCAGCCGCGGAACTCACCGCTGATGTAGGAACTGATGCTGTCGTCCGCGGCAGGCGCCTGCTCCGCTACCGCCGGAGCCGCGGCCGCCCGCCCTGCCGCGGGATCGCAGCCATGCTGTTTCTGGTAACCGGCAAACCAGGCATCCAGCGCCTTGATCTGGGCGTCCGAGAGCTTGTCCAGGCCGCTGGCGCGAAAATCCGCCACCGACATTGCCCTGAGTACGTCGAAATCCTGCTGGTCTGCCGATGCGATGCCGGTTACACACAGCAGCGCCGCCGCCAGCATCACATGGGTTAACATCTTCATCCGCGGTCCTCCGGTTCAGCCGATTGTCGCACGCCCGCCGTGACCGCATCCATCGCATCACCCGAGACAGGAGTGGAGATCATGCAGTTCTCGATGTATCAGGCGACGGCGCCGGGCTTCATCCACATACTCACTCAGCTGAAGCTCGTCCTGAAGAAGGGCGAGGATCACGCCGCCGCGCACAAGATCGACCCGCTGGTGCTGACCGGCGCGCGCCTGTTCCCGGACATGTTCCCGCTGAATCGCCAGATTCACATCGCCACCGACCAGGTTAAGTTCTGCATGGCGCGCCTCTCCGGCACCGACGCGCCGAAGTTCGACGACACCGAGAAGACTTTCGATGAGCTGCAGGCGCGCCTCGACAAGACCATCGCCTACATCCAGGGTTTCAAACCCGCACAGATCGACGGCAGCGAGAACAAGACCATCGAGGTCAAGCCGGCGAACGGCAACCCGCGCAAGTACCAGGGCACGAACTACGTGTTCGATTCCGTATACCCGAACTTCTTCTTCCATGTGACCACGGCCTACGCGATCCTGCGCCACAACGGTGTCGCGGTGGGCAAGACGGATTTCCTCGGCGACACCGAGCACGTCAAGCGCTCCTAGGCGCGTCCCGCCTACACCCGCTACCCGCGGATGTCCATTCTTCGGGCATCCGCGGGTTTTGCCGGCCGTCCCTTCCCGCCGAAAATGCAGTCCTCGTCACGGTCGCGCGCGCCGTGGACATATAACATCGAACAAAAGCCGGATTTATGTCGCGCCCTGTAGAAAAACCTGCAATGGAGCAGGGCATACCCGAAGCATTTTTCCTGGATGTGGACGGCACCTTGCTCCCGATCGCGGACTCGCCCGAGACGGTGGTCCCGACCGCGGCCGTGTGCGGCCTGCTCAACCGCCTCTCGGCGGCCTGCGATGGAGCGCTCGCGCTGGTAAGCGGCCGTCCCCTGCGGCAGGTGGACCTCATGTTCGCACCCAACCGCTTCGTCGCCGCCGCCCAGCACGGCGCGGAACGGCGTGATCCCGGCGGCATGGTGGTCTGGTCCGAAGCGCACCTGCCGGCGTTGCAGGCAGTGGGGCCGAGGCTGCGCCGGCTCGCGGACTCCGATCCGCACCTCAGGCTCGAGGACAAGGGCCTCGCCATTGCGCTGCACTACCGTCGCGCTCCCCACCTCGGTGACCAGCTTGCCATACGCATGATGACGCTGCTGGCGCCGTATTCGGTGCTGCGCCTGCAGCCCGGCAAGATGGTGCTGGAAGTGTGCGGTGCCGAGACCGGCAAGGGCCGGGCGGTCGAGGCATACCTCAGGCAGCCGCCCTTCGCGGGCCGCCGCCCCATCTACATCGGAGACGACCTCACCGACGAGAGCGCTTTCGAAGCGGTCAACGCGCGCGGCGGCCTCAGCATCAAGGTGGGTCCGGGGCCGAGCGTGGCGCAGGAGCGGCTCACTGATCCCGCCGCGGTGCTCGCCTGGCTCAAATCACGTCTCCAGGGAACGGAGAGTGGGGACCTTGCGCGACCTTGAACTGGGCCTCATCGGCAACTGCGCGTTCGGAGCGCTGGTGGATGCCCGCGCCGAGATCGTGTGGGCCTGCCTGCCGCGCTTCGATGCCGATCCGGTGTTCTGCTCGTTGCTGGAGCCCGCGGAGGAAGGCCGCGGCAGCTTCAGCATCGACCTTGCCGGGTTCGCGAGCTCCAGCCAGCGTTATGAGCGCAACACCGCCATATTGGTGACCACGCTCAATGACGCCCAGGGCGGCGTGGTGGAGGTCGTGGATTTCGCTCCACGCTTCAAGAACTTCGGCCGCATGTTCCGCCCGGCCACGTTGGTGCGCTGCATCCGCCCGCTCAAGGGCCGGCCGCGCATCACGCTGAGGCTGCGGCCAGCGGGGGACTACGGCGCACAGAAGCCAGCCACCACGGCTGGCAGCAACCATGTGCGCTACCTGCTGCCCGGAATGGTGCTGAGACTCACCACCAACGCGCCTGTGACGGCTGTATTGGACGAGACGCCGTTCCAGCTCGACCACGAGGTGGTGATGCTGCTGGGGCCGGACGAAGTGGTGAACGTCTCGTTGGAGGAGATGGTGCGGGAATTCCACCTTGAGACCGCGGCCTATTGGCGCGAGTGGGTGCGCTACCTGGCGCTACCCCTGGAATGGCAGGACGAGGTGATCCGCGCAGCCATCACCCTCAAGCTCTGCACCTTCGAGGACACCGGTGCGGTGATCGCGGCCGTCACCACTTCCATCCCCGAAAGCACCGGCTCCTCCCGCAACTGGGATTACCGCCACTGCTGGTTGCGGGACAGCTACTTCGTAGTGAACGCGCTCAACCGTCTGGGTGCGACCCGTACCATGGAGGACTACATACGGTACGTGGTCAACGTCGGCGCCGACGCTGTGGATGGGCGCCTCAAACCCGTGTACCGCATCAATGGCCGTAGCGACCTGGAAGAGCGGGAAGTCGGGAGCCTAAAGGGGTACCGGAGCTTCGGGCCCGTACGGGTGGGCAACGACGCGCACCGCCAGGAGCAGAACGACGTGTACGGCGCAGTGGTGCTGTCCGCCGCCCACGCCTTCTTCGATGCGCGGCTGGACTCGCCCGGCGACGCGGCGTTGTTCGCCCAGCTGGAGGGGCTGGGAGAGACCGCCCTCGAGCTGCACGACAAACCGGACGCAGGCCTGTGGGAGCTGCGCGGCAACAGCCGCGTGCATACGTTCTCCAGCGTGATGTGCTGGACCGCCTGCGACCGCCTGGCTCGCATCGCCCGGCGCCTGGGCCTCAAGGAGCGCACCTTATATTGGAGCGGGGCGGCGGAACGCGTCCGCACCACCATCCTGGAACGGGCCTGGAGCGCCAAGCTCGGCAGCTTCACCGCCAGCTTCGGTGGTGAGTCGCTTGATGCAGCGCTGCTGCTGCTGGCGGAGCTCGGCATCGTGGAGCCGAAGGACCCGCGTTTCGTCGCGACGGTCGAGGCGATCGGGCGCGAGCTCAAGCGCGGCGACTACGTATTCCGCTACGTGGAGGCAGATGACTTCGGCACGCCTCACAACGCCTTCACTCTCTGCACATTCTGGTACATCGATGCGCTCGCCAAGATAGGCCGGCGCGAGGAGGCACGCACCCTGTTCGAGCACATGCTGGCGCGGCGCACTGCCACCGGCCTCCTGTCGGAACACCTGGATCCCGCCACCGGCGAGTTGTGGGGCAATTTCCCCCAGACCTACAGCATGGTGGGTATCATCCATTCCGCCATGCGCCTCAGCGACCCCTGGGAGGTCGCGTTTTGACACGGCTGGTGGCGGTCTCCAACCGGGTGGCCCTGCCGGACCGGCGCGGGAGCGCCCAAGGCGGCCTCGCCACGGGCCTGCTGGCAGCGATGCGCAAGCAAGGCGGCCTCTGGTTCGGCTGGAACGGCAAGCTCGTCGAGCGGCACGCCGAGAAGCCGGAGGTGATGGAGGAGGAGGGCGTGAGCTTCGCCACGGTGCCGCTGACAGGGCGTGAGTTCGAACGCTACTACGTGGGCTTCGCCAACAGCATGCTGTGGCCGCTGTGCCACTCACGTCTCAACCTGCTGCGCTACCGCGACGCCGACTACCGATGCTACCTGGACGTGAACCGCATGTTCGCGACGCGACTCGCGCCGTTGCTGCAGGAAGACGACTTGGTATGGGTGCACGACTACCACTTCCTGCCCATGGGCCGCATGCTGAGGGAGGCCGGTGTGGGCCAGCCCATCGGTTTCTTCCTGCACATCCCATTTCCCTTCCCCGACACGCTGCGCACGCTGCCGGACTACAAGAACTTGCTGCGGGCGATGCTCGACTACGACGTGCTGGGTTTCCAGACCCCGCTGGACGTGGAGGCGTTCCTGGCGGGGATACGCCACTGCTGCCCGGGTGCCAAGGTGCGCGGTGACTATGTCGAACTGGAGGGCAGGCACGTGAAGGTACAGGCCTTCCCCATCGGTATCGACGTGGACGGCGTGGCGCGCATGGCGCGCAAGGGCCGGCAGGGCAACCACGGCCAGCGCCTCGAAGCCAGCCTCACGGGCCGGCGTCTCATCATCGGCGTGGACCGGCTCGACTACAGCAAGGGCCTGCCGGAACGCTTCCGCGCCTATGGCCGCATGCTGGAGCTCAGTCCCGAGTACCGCCGCCAGGTAGTGCTGCTGCAGATCGCTCCGCTCTCGCGCACCGAGGTGGCCGAGTACGAGGACCTGCGTCAGGAGATCAACGCAATCGCCGGCGACATCCACGCCCGCTTCGCCGAATACGACTGGCTGCCGCTGCGCTACATGACACGCGGCTTCCCGCGCCCAACGGTCATGGGTTTCCTATCCATGGCGCGCATCGGCCTGGTCACACCCATGCGTGACGGCATGAACCTCGTCGCCAAGGAATACTGCGCGGCCCAGCCGCAGGATGATCCAGGCGTGCTGGTGCTATCATCTCTGGCAGGAGCGGCAGATCAGCTCAAGGATGCACTCATAGTGAACCCCTACGACGTGGACGGCATGGCCGCCGCCATTGCCCGCGGGCTCAGCATGCCGGTGGAGGAGAGGCGCGCACGCCACACGCGGCTGCTGGCGGCGCTGCGCGAGAAGGACGTTCACCGCTGGGTGGCGGACTTCACTGACGCGCTGCGGGAGGCCGGCTCAGTCCGCGCGCACGCCGGTGGGCGGCGGGCCGGGGGCAGCGCATGAGCGGCATCACCGAAGACCTCCTGTCCGCGGCGCTATTCGCCGTGCTGCTCTGCGCATCCCTGGCCGTGACTTATCTCGTGCTCTGGCTGCTGCGGCCGGTGGCGCGGCGCATACCCGGTGGCATCGCAGAATGCGTGCTGAAGCGCCTGCGCGAACCGGTGCTGGTGCTGGTGCCGCTCCTGGTGATGCTGGCAGCGCAGCCGCTGGCACGCTTCAGGCCGCGGGTGGACAACTGGGTCTATCACGCGGTCACCATGCTGCTGATCGCCGCCACCGGCTGGGGCTGCATCCGCCTGTTCGATGCCTGGCGCGACAGCCTCACGCTGCACCACCGTCTGGACGTGGCGGATAACCTGCGCGCACGCCAGGTCATCACCCAGGTACTGATCATCCGCCGCATCGCGGTGGTGCTGGTGGTGATCATCACGCTGGCTGCCATGCTGATGACCTTCCCGCAGGTGCGGGCCCTCGGCACGACGCTGTTCGCCTCCGCCGGCGCCGCAGGCCTTCTGATCGGCCTCGCCGCCAAGCCTACTGCCACCAACATCCTGGCGGGTCTGCAGGTGGCCCTGACCGAGCCGATCCGTATCGACGACGTGGTGGTGGTGGAGGGGGAGTGGGGCTGGATCGAGGAGATCCGCACCACCTACGTGGTGGTGCGGGTGTGGGACCAGCGCCGCCTGCTGCTGCCGCTCTCATACTTCATCGAGAAGCCGTTCCAGAACTGGACCCGCCGCACTGCGGACTTGCTCGCCACCGTGACTCTATACGTGGACTACGTGACGCCGGTGGCGGAGGTGCGGGAACGCCTGCACGAGATACTCAAGTCCAGTCGGCTGTGGGACGGCAAGGCCTGGGCGTTGCAGGTGACCGATGCTACCTCTCATACCCTGGAGCTGCGCGCGCTCATGAGCGTGGCCAACAGTGGCAGTGCCTGGGATCTGCGCTGCCTGGTGCGGGAAGAGTTGGTTAGATACCTGCAGGAACGGCGTCCCGACTGCCTGCCGCACACCCGCATCGCCCTCAGCAAGGCCCCCGAGGCTCAGGGCGATACCGATCTCGGAGTGTCCTAATGTCATCTTGAGGAGCCGCCCATGCGCACAAATAAAAACATCTTGCTCATCCCCTTACTGCTCGCCTGCCTCGCTTCGTGCGCCACGTCGCCCACCGGTCGCAAGCAACTCAGCCTGATCTCTGACCAGGATGCCGCCCAGATGGGCACCCAGTCGTTCAGGCAGATCCAGAAGCAAACCCCCTTGGACAAGGACAAGGATGACAACGCCTACGCCGAGTGCATCGTGCATGCGCTGGCAGGTGCCACCGGCAAGCCGCGCGGCGGCGGCAAGTGGGACGTGGCGGTGTTCAAGCAGGACAAGACCGTGAATGCCTTCGCGCTTCCCGGCGGCCATGTCTCGGTGTACACGGGTATCTTCCCCGTCGCCAAGACCCCGGGTGAGCTCGCCGCGGTGCTGGGTCACGAGATGGGCCACGTGCAAGCGGGTCACGGCGCCGAGCGCATCTCCGACCAGACCGCAGCGCAGGTGGGGGTCGGCCTCGCGGCCATCCTCGCCGGCATCGACCAGAGCAGCGGCAAGGGCCAGGCCGCCATGGCAGCGCTCGGCCTCGGGACCCAGGTCGGCGTGCTGCTCCCGTTCAGCCGCGCCCAGGAGAGCGAGGCGGACGTACTAGGCATGCAGTACATGGCCGAGGCGGGCTTCGATCCCCATGAGGCGCTGGATCTCTGGCGCAACATGATGAAGGCCAACACCGGCGCGCCGCCGGAGATCCTTTCCGACCACCCTTCGGATGAGAACCGGCTGCAGGACCTGCAGGCCAGGCTGCCCGAGAACATGCAGCGCTACCAAGCGGCAAAACGCAGGGGACGCACGCCGAACTGTATCCCGCCGGGCTGACCGGCCCCAAGCTTTTTTGGGAGAATTGCTACATAATCCGGGATAGGGAAGCCGCCCGGAGAGGCGGTCTTTTACACCAAAAATAGAGAACAGGGCCTCGCCCCACATGTTCCATCGCCCACGCAAGCAGCGCGACGAGAGAGGCAAGGCCCGCTGGGCCGGGCTCGCGCTCGCGTGTCTCGCCTGCGGTGCAGCCGCGGCCGCCGATATGCCATTTCCGCCCGGCTCGAGCCTGCGCTTCCGTCACATCGGCATCGAGGACGGGCTCGCCCAGAGTTCCGTGCAGGCCATCATCCAGGACGGCCAGGGCTACATGTGGTTCGGCACGCAGGATGGGCTGCAGCGCTACGACGGCTACGAGTTCCTGACGCTGCGCCATGATCCGGCTGACCCGGACTCCCTGGCGGACAACAACGTGAACGTACTGGCGCTGGGCGAGGGCGGTGCGCTCTGGGTAGGCACCACGCTCTCGGGCCTGGACCGGCTTGAGCCGGGCACGCGCCGCTTCACCCACTTCCATCACGATCCCAAGGATCCGGCCAGCATCGCCGACGACCAGATCTCGTCGCTGCTGGTGGACCGCAAGCACCGCATGTGGGTCGGCCATGCCGCCGGTCTCGACCGTTTCGACGGCCACGCCTTCCATCATTACCGACTGCCGTCCAAGACCGCCGACGGCGTGCTCAGCCTCTATGAGGATGCGGGCGGGCGCCTGTGGGTGGGCAGCAACCACGGGGTGTTCTATTTCGACGCCGCGGGTGACCGGCTGCAGCCTCTCGTGCCGCCCGGTATCCGCGATGCGAACGAGCGCGGCCTGTTCACCGAGTCTCCGATCCACGGCTTCATGGAGGCCGGGGGTTTCCTGCTGATCGCGAGCGGGCGAGGCATCGCGGCACTGGACGCGGCCCACGACGAGAAGCACTTCTACAGCCACGCCGCCGCCGCCGACTCCCTCTCCAACGACCACGCACTGGCACTGCTGAAGGACCCAGCTGGCGACGTGTGGGTCGGCACCTACGGCGGCGGCCTCAACCGCTTCGAGGTGGACAGTGGGCGGTTCGAATCCTACCAGCACGACGCCACCGACCCGGGGAGCCTTGGCAGCGACAACATCGATATGCTGTACCAGGACCGCTCGGGACTGGTGTGGATCGGCACCAACGAGAGCGGCGTGGACGTGTACAACCCGCGCACGCGCGCCTTCGGTTACTACCGGCACCGCCAGGGTGATGCCAACAGCCTCGCCAGCAACATGGTGTGGAGCGTATACAAGGATGCCCACGGCGAACTGTGGGTCGGCACCGACCAGGGGCTGACGCGGCTTGATGCGTCGCGGCGGCGCTACCGCCAGTACCACATGGGCAACCGGCCTGCGAACCGGCCCGACGACGACCAGATCAACGCCGTGACCGGCGACGCCCAGGGCGGCATCTGGACCGGCACCGACTACGGGTTGTTCCGCCGCGCCGCCGGCAGCGAGGAGTTCAGGCACTACGACCTCATCGCCCATGACGACGATTCCGAAGGCGACATCGTGAACCTCGTGTACGTGGACGGCCGCGGCCGCATCTGGGCCGGCACCGGCCTCGGACTGGCGCGGGTCGATCCCGCCACCGGCAAGGTGTGGCGCTACCAGCACGACGACCGCCGGCCAGGCAGCCTGCCCGACAACAGCGTGGTGACGATGTGCGAGACCAGCGACGGCAAGCTGTGGCTCGGCACCGGCGGCGGACTCGCCTCCTTCGACGGCGAACACGACCTGTTCACTGCCTACCATAGCGACCCGCGCGATCCCGCGAGCCTGAGCTACGACAGCATCCAGAGCTGCCAGCCGGACGGCGAGGGCGGACTGTGGATCGGCACGGCGGTGGGGTTGGATCACCTCAAGGCCGGCGGGCACGCATTCAAGCGTTACTTCGCCGCCGACGGCCTGCCCAGCGATACCATCTATGCCGTGCTGCGCGACGCCAGCGGCGGCATCTGGTCCAGCACCGGGCATGGCCTGTCCCGACTGGACCCGGCCACCGGTGCGTTCCGCAACTACGTCAAGAGCGACGGCCTGCAGAGCGACGAGTTCAACGGCGGTGCCGCATTCGCGGCGCCGGACGGCGAACTCCTGTTCGGCGGCGTGGACGGCGTCAACGCGTTCTATCCCGAGCAGCTCAGCCGCGACACCGAGCCGCCGGCGGTGGCGATCACCCGTTTCGTGCGCCACGGCGACGATGTTTCACTGGACACGCCGGACGGCCCGCTCAGGCAGGCGGAGGTGCAGTACCGGCAGAACATCCTCAGCTTCGAGTTCACCGCCTTCGACTACGCAGAGCCGGACCTCAACACCTTCAGTTACCGGCTGGACGGCTTCGACAGCGACTGGCATACGCTGCGCGGCCGCCACGCGGCCACCTACACCAACCTGGACCCCGGCAGCTACGTGCTGCGGGTACGCGGCGCCAACAGCGACGGGGTGTGGAACGAGCGCGAGGCCTCCCTGGACATCGAGGTGCTGCCGCCCGCCTGGCGCACCGGCTGGGCCTATCTGCTGTACGTGGCTGCGGCGTTCGTCTCCCTGATGCTGGGACTCGGCCTCTATAAGCGCTTCATCACCCGTGAGCACCAGCTCGAGAACGAACAGCAGCGACGCCAGTGGGCGGAATCGCTGCACAACCTCATCCACTCGGTCACCGCCCAGCGCGACGAGCGCGCCATCGCCGAACAGCTCATCGACACCCTCACTAACTTCATCACCTATGAGCAGGCCCTGTTCTACGTGGAGCGGGACGGGGCACTGCAGCTCGTCGCGTCGCGCGGCATCGGCGCCGGCGAGCAGGATTACCTCGAGCACTGGCCGCAGCAGCAGCCGCGCATCGTGGCACGTCTCAGGCAAGCCAGCCAGGCGCTGCTGCTCGCGCCCGAGGATGCCGCCACCCTGGCGGGCGGCGGCGCGCGGCCCGGCCGCCACCATTACCTGGCGGTGCCGCTGCATTCCGGCAGCGGCGCATTCCGGCTGCTCCTGGTCGGGCGCCCGAATCGGCCGCTGGACCTGCAGCAGATGGAGGTGGCTTCGGCCATGGCCAAGCAGGTGAGCGTGGCGCTGGACAATGCCCAGCTCATCAAGGACCTGGAGAACCTCGCCACCACCGACGGCCTGACCCGTCTCTATAACCGGCGCCACTTCATGGAACGGGCCGAGAGCGAGTTCGAGCGCAGCCATCGCTACCGGCGCGAACTGTCGGTGTTCCTGATCGACGCCGACCACTTCAAGGCCATCAACGACACCCATGGCCACGATGCCGGGGACCGGGTGCTGCGGTTACTGGCCGCCACCTGCCGCCAGGGGCTGCGCCAGCTCGACGTGCTCGGCCGCTACGGCGGCGAAGAACTGGTGGTGTTGCTGCCGGAGACCCCGGCTGGGCTCGCGCTCGAGACCGCCGAACGGCTGCGGCGCAGCATCGAGCAGCTGCGCGTACCGGCCCTGGACGGCGAGATCCACCTCAGCGTGAGCATCGGCGTCGCCACCGCGACCCCGGATACCGAGAGCGTGGCCGCACTCATCAACCAGGCGGACCGCGCCCTGTACGAGGCGAAGCGCGGCGGGCGCAACCGCGTCGTGGCGTCCGGCGTGAAGACTTGACCCGCGCTTGAGAAGGGGGCGTATGGACGGGAAGCGGGGCGCACCCAGGCGCCACAAGCGGCTGCTCGGCGTGGTGCTGGCGGTGCTCGCTGCCAGCATCTGGCCCGGCTATCTCGTGGCCGCGCGCATCGAGCCCTACGTGCTGGGCCTGCCATTCAGCATGGCCTGGCTGGTGGGCGGCATCCTGCTGGTGTTCATCGCGCTTCTGCTGACCTTCCGCGCCGACATGCGCGCGGGCAGGGGAGGCGGGCGATGACCGTCGAACTGGTCCCGTGCCTCGTGTACCTCGGCATCGCGCTGCTGCTCGGCATGCTGCCGGCCAGGTTCAGCTCCCGGAGCGTGGCGGGCTACGTCGCCGGCGACCGCAGCCTCAACACGGTGCTCCTGTACTTCGTGCTGGGCGCGGCGGTGTTCTCCTCGTTCGCGTTCCTGGGCGGGCCCGGCTGGGCCTACTCACGCGGCGCCGCGGCGTTCTACATCCTGTCCTACGGCGCCTTCGGCATGATCCCGTTCTACTTCCTGGGGCCGCGGGCGCGCCGCATCGGCGCCAGGCTCGGCTTCTTCACCCAGGCGGAGATCATCGGCCACCGTTTCGATAGCCGCGCCCTGCAGGTGGCAGTGGCGCTCTTGAGCATCGCAGCGCTGGTGCCCTACCTCACGCTGCAGATCAAGGGTGTCGGTCTCATCCTAGCGGTGGCGAGCCATGGTGAGCTGCCGGAGTGGGCCGGCGCGCTCATCGCCTACGGCATCGTGACGGTATATGTGCTCTACAGCGGCATGCTGGGGGTGAGCTGGACCAGCGTGTTCATGGGCATCGCCATGATGAGCATCGGCTGGTTGTTCGGCCTGTACCTGCCCTGGAAGTTCTACGGCGGAGTGGAAGGCATGTTCCATGCCCTCGCGTCCGGACCCCATGCGGCGATGCTGGTGCCGCCGGGTCTCGCCGCTGACGGCGCGGCCTGGGACTGGTGGGGCTACAGCTCGGCGATCGTGGTCTCGGTGCTGGGCTTCTGCTGCTGGCCGCATTTCTTCATGCGCAGCATGGCGGCGAAGGACGACCGCAGCCTCAAGCTCATGGTGGTGATGTACCCGACCATGCAGGTGTTCATGGTGCCGGTGCTGATCATCGGCTTCTCGGCGGTGCTGATGTTCCCGGGCATCCAGCCTGCCGACACGGTGCTTCCGTTCATGCTGCAGCACGCCGGGCTCTCGCCCTGGCTGGTGGGGCTGGCCTCGGCCGGCACGCTGGCGGCCTCCATGCACACCGGGGATGCCATCATGCATGCCGCCGCCACGGTGGGCGTGCGTGACGGCATCGTGCCGCTCCTCGGTAAGCCGCTGAGCGACAAGCGCGAGCGCCGGCTCATCCAGGTGCTGGTGCTGGTGATCACGGCGGTGGCGTACTACTACGCGATGATGTCCAAGGCCTCGCTGGTGTCGCTGCTGCTGGGTTCCTACGGCGGTGTGGCGCAGATCTTCCCGGTCCTCATCGCCGCGTTCTACTGGCCGCGCGCCACCGCCGCCGGCGTCACCGCCGGCTTGCTCACGGGCATCGGTGTGAACATGCTGTTACTGCTGATGCCGGCCCTGAAGCCGGTACCGCTGCACGAAGGCATCTACGGCCTGCTGGCGAACGTGATCGTGCTGGTGGGCGTGAGCCTGCTGACACGTCCGGCAGACGCCGAACGGCTCAAATACTATGCGGAACCAGGTTGGGATTGAGGCTTATTTGGGCGGGGCGAGGGCAGCCAGATATTTCTCCACTTCGGTTATGGCCATGGGCTTGGAGAAGAAGTAACCCTGGCCTTTGCGGCAGCCCAGGGCGCGGAGCAGTTCCACCTGGCGCGCGTCCTCGATGCCTTCCGCCACCACGTCCATGCCCAGGTCCGCCGCCAGCACCGTGATGGTGCGCACGATGGCGCGGTCGGCACGCGCCTTCTCGATGCCGGTGATGAAGGAACGGTCGATCTTGAGGGTGTCGATCTTGAACCGGCGCAGCGCCGAGAGCGACGAGTAGCCGGTGCCGAAGTCATCCATCTGCAGGTTCACGCCCACCGTGCGCAGGCGCGCGATGGTCTCCACGGCCAGCGCCGGGTTGTCCATGAACACCGTCTCGGTGATCTCCAGGCACAGGTTCTTGGGCTTGAGGCCGGTGATGTCCAGCACCCGCGCCACGCGCTGCGGCAGAACCCAGTGGGCGAACTGGCGGTTGGCGATGTTCACGCTCATGGTGATCTCGTCGCCGAGGTGCTTGTACTTCTTCTTCCAGGCGGCGAACTGGGCGCAGGCGGTCTCCATCACCCACCAGCCGATGGGGATGATGAGGCCGGTCTCCTCGGCCACCGCCAGGAAGTGCTCGGGACCCAGCAGTCCCTGGTTCGGGTGTTCCCAGCGCACCAGCGCCTCGAAGCCCGAGAGCTTGTTGGCCGACAGGTCCATCACCGGCTGGTAGAACACGCGGAACTCGCTGCGCTGCAGGGCCTGGCGCAGGTCCGTCTCGAGCTTGAGGTTGGCCTTGGCGCTCTCGTGCATGGCATCGTCGAACACCACGTAGCCGGCTTTGCCGGCGGCCTTGGCGCGGTACATGGCGGTGTCGGCGTCGCGCAGGATCTCGTCCGGGTGCTTGTAGTGGGGCGCGTTGATGACGATGCCGATGCTGGCGTTGGTGAACACCTCGTGGCCGTCCACGGTGATGGCGCGGGCCAGCTCCTCGTGCACCCTGTCCGCCACCGCGGTGGCGTCATCCAGTCCGGTGATGTTCTCCACCAGGATGGTGAACTCGTCACCGCCGTAGCGGGCGATGAGGTCGGCGGGCCGCAGGCACGTGCGCAGCCGGCGCGCGATCGCCGCCAGCACCCGGTCGCCGAAGGAATGGCCGAGGCCGTCGTTGATGAGCTTGAAGCGGTCGAGGTCGAGGAACAGCACCGCGAAGCGGTCGGAGCTGCGCTTCCCGACGTGCTCGAGGGTCTGCTGCAGCTTCTCCATGAAGAAGCTGCGGTTCGGCAGGTCGGTGAGCGCGTCATGGTAGGCGCCGCGCAGCAGTTCCTGCTCGGAACGCTTCTGGGCGGTCACGTCGCGCACCGTGCCGGTGACAGCGGGAGACCCGCGGTAGGGCACGTGTGCCACTGTCACCGCTGCCACGACACGGGTCTTCTCGTCCCTGTGCATGAAGCGCAGCTCGTGGAGCTCGTGGCTGGCGTGCAGCACGTACTCCTCCTCGAAGGCGCTGCTGGAGTGCCGGTCCTCCGGCGCCAGCAGCGAACTGAACGAAAGGCCGGTCATCTCCTCGGGCTCGTAGCCGAGCATGGTGGCGAAGGCGCGGTTCACGTACACCAAGCCCCCGTGCGAGCTCAGGAACACGCCGTCCTGGCTCATGTCCACCAGCGTGCGGTACTTCTCCTCGGATTGGGCCAAGGCCTCCTCGGCCTGCTTGCGCGCGGTGATGTCGTGCAGCGTACCTTCGTAGTACTCCACCTTGCCGGACTTGTCCCGCACCACCCGTGAGTTGTCCGAGACCCAGATGACGCTGCCGTCCCGGCGCGTGACCTGGATCTCCTCGTCGGTGTACTGGCCATCCTTCTCCAGGCGCGCGAGCAGCTCGGCGCGCTGCTCCGGGTGCAGGTAGGTGCGCTCGGCCACGCTCGGGCCGGCGGCCATCAGTTCCTTGGCGTCGGCGAAGCCCAGGATGCGGGCCAGCGCCTTGTTGGCGCGCAAGATGCGCCCGTCGGCAGTACTCTGGTAGATGCCCTCGACCGCGTTCTGGAAAATGCTGCTGTAGCGCTTCTCCACGTCCTGTAGGGCTTCGCCGCTGCCTGAGTCGGTGCCGACGCTCTGGTCGCGGCGGTCGTGGCAGACCGCCAGCACGGTGTGCATGCCGTCCAGTACCTGGAGGCGCGCGTGCACCCGCACCGGCACGGCGCTCCCGTCCTTGGCGCGCAGGCTGGTGTCGAACAGCAGCGCCTGGTCGGCGAGCAGCGCGGTATTGGTCTCGCGCAGCTTTTCCGCGTCCATGAGGCTGGAGAGGCTGATCTCCAGCAGCTCGTCGCGCGCGTAGCCGAGCAGGGTACAGGCAGTGTCGTTGGCCTCGATGAAGGGACCGCCGATGCGGCCGTCGGTGCCGATGGGGTATACCAGTATCGCGTCGCCGCCGGTGTTGAACAGGGTGCGGTAGCTCACGTCGCGGCGGTGCAGGGCATCCAGGGTGGAGCGGTAGTCGGTGACATCCAGCACCGCGGTCAACACGTAGGGCTTGCCCTCGATCTCCACCATCTCGGCAGAGGTGAGGCCGCGGCGCCTCTCGCCGTCACGGGTCAGGAAGTGGGCCTCACGGTTGGTGAGGCGGCCGCTGAGGCGCAGCTCCTGCAGGAATTCCTCGCGTTCCTCCGGGTACTCCCAGATGCCGAGTTCCACGGCGGTACGGCCGATGATCTCGGCTGGGCTGTGGCCAAGCATGCGCTCGACTGCGGCGTTCACGTCGGTGAACTTCCCGGTGTCGAGCTCGGAGATGGCGATGATGCCTGGCGCGGCGCGGAAGGCGGTGGCGAACTTGGCGGCGGCGAGGCGCTGCACCTCGTCGAAGCGGCGGCGGCGCAACTCCGCTGAACAGCGCGCGGCGAGGAGCCGCAGTGCGTCGAACAGCTCGTCGTTGGCCTGGAACGGCTGCCGCGACATGATGCCGAGGTGGCCGATGGACTGGCCGTCGGGGCCGGCGATGGCCACCGCGCAATAGGCACGTACGCCGTGCTTGCGCAGCCAGCGGTCCTCCGGGAAGGCGGTGGCGGCCTCGTCCTCGATCCACAACCGGCCTTCCGACATCACCCGTTCGGCGGGCGTGCCCGGCACATCGATCTCGCCCATGCCGCCAGCGGCATGGTTCACGTGCCAGCCGGCCACCACCCGCAGGCGGTTGGCGTCCTCTGGCAGGCGGCTGGTGACGAAGGCGTATTCGGTGTCGAGCGCCTCCGCCAGGCTGCGTACCAGCTGGCGGAAGAAGTCCTGCCCGGCGAAGCCCGCAGTCTGTTCCATCAGACTGTAGAGGATCCCCGCTGGCGCGGCGTGGAGGACGCTTTCCGGCTTCATCTTGGGCAGGTTACCTTAGTCAGGCGGGTGCGTGCGGTCCTCTCCCGGAGCCGCAGCGAACGTAAATAATGCTTAAGGAGACGGTTCTAAGTCAATGAAAAACCAAGGGAAGACTAGGTGATTTCGGTCACCATTGTCCTTTGAAGTCGAAGGGATATTGCCCGGTACTGTCGGGGTTACCCAGGCCCGCCAGCAGGGAGCGGGTGGCACTGTCGCCGGGATCCTTGGCCGCCAGGGTACCGGCCAGGTGGTAGGCGCCCCCGGAACTCAAGCTGAGCTTGGCGTTCAGCCGCAGGGGGCTCGCCACGTCGGATACCTCGGCATCCACCCCGTCGGCGGCCGGCGTCAGCAGCATGCGGAAACTGCCCAGGGTGGCGGTGGCGGGCCAACTCAGCACTGCCTCATCCAAGTCCACCTCGCCCTGGGCGGAATGCAGGCTGCCGTCCTTGAAGCTCAGCTGGTCCAGGTGCAGCGTCAATGAGCCGGCCAGCGCGCGGGGCGGCAACGGCAGCCAAGCCACCACAGTCGCGACGGGCAGGCGCCCGTCCATGCCGCGCAGGTAGATGCGGTGACCCAGCCCAACGTCCACACGCGTCGCCAGCTCCTGCGATTCGCCCTCCAGTCGCACGCGATAACCGAAGCTGGCGGAGAACGGCGCGAGCCAGTCGAAATGCCAAGCCAAGCCGCCGAGGGACGCGCCTTGCCAGCGCACGTCAACCGCGGCGCCGGAGAAGACGGAGCCCGTGACGCCGTGGAGCTCGAGCCCGGGCAACTGCTGCATGGCGCGATCGGCGAGATACCGGGCGGGCAGGGTGGCGCCCAGGAACACGAGGTAGGAGACCGCACCCAGCAGCCACCAGCGCAGGACACGCCAGCTCATGAACCAGCGGTCAGGGTGAGGGTGGTGTCCACCGTGCCGGTGCCGCTCGCGCGTTGCGCGGTCATGTCGCGAACGGAGATGCCGTACTGGCGGCGCAGGGTGCCGATCCAGCGGATCACGCTGTCGAAGCCTACCGCCTGCATCTGCACGCGCACGGAGCCATCGGGGTTGGTCTGGGCCTGCTTCACGGCGGCACCGAAGCCGGAATCGTTGGCGCTGCGGCTCACCACCGCGAGCAGCGACTGACCGGCGGGGATGCCGGAGGGCTGCTGCCCGCGCAGGGACTGCAGCCGCGCCGCCATGGGCTGCATCTCGGCGAGCTCGGCCTGGCGCGAGGCGATGTCCGCCGTGAGCCGCGCGCGGCTCGCGAAGTAGGGATGCAGCAAGGCAAGGTAGACGAACATCCCCACCAGGAACGCAGCACCCACCATCAATATGCGCTGTTCGCGCTGCTGCAGGGACAGGTACCAGGCCTTGAACTCGGCGAACTGCTTCATGCACCGCCTCCGCTGAGCACGAGGCGTCCGGTCACCTGGCTGCCGGCGGCGTTCACAGAATCCAGGTCGGCGCGCACGCCGGCCTGCTGGTTGAGTGCGCCCTTGAGTGCGTCCAGGGCGCCGATGTCGCCGGCCTGGACCTGCACCTGCAGGTTGCCGCCCTGGTAGTTGAAGCCGGTGACCTGGATGGAGGCGTTGCCGCCGATGGAGTCGCCGAGGGCGGCCAGCAGCGCCAGCAGGGAGCCGGCGGAACTGCCGCCCTGCAGCGCTCCGAGCTTGCTCTTCATCGCCGTGAGCGCATCGGTGCCTTCCGGCACCGGGCTTCCGGTGGCCTGGGTGTAGAACTCGGCCACCTGGGAATCCAGCGCCGTCGCCTGGTGACGCAGGCGCACGTAGGAGGTGATCTGCTCGGCGAAACCGAGCAACAGGCAGAGCGCGAGCAATATCGCCGCGACGCGCCACGTGTGCCAGTGCTCCTGCAGCGGCGTCTGCAGGCGGAAGTCACCCTGCAGCAGGTCGAGCCCGCGTTGGCTGCGCAGCGCCGCCGCGAGGGCCGGCAGCGCGCCGTCCGCGTTCGGGTGCTTCACGCGCTCCAGCGATGCATCGCCCAGTTCGCCGTCGAAAGTCTCTATATCGGATTCGGTGCCGTACAGAGCCACGCGGGTGAGGGAACCGCCGCTCTCCGAGGCGCGGCGCTTGAGCAGCGGCGCGCCCAGCGTGCGGTCGGTGGCGAAGCCGCCGCCCTCGGCGAAGCGTACCAGCGCGGCATCGCCGTCCAGCGCGACGGCGGCAGTGCCGGGTTCCGGCGCCAGGGCGCAGACGTCCGGTATCAGCTGGCGCGGCGCGATGCCGGCCGCGGCGAGCGTGTCGAGACAGGATTGCATGCGAGCGCGGCTCACCACCGCCACCAGCTGGCCGGCCTCGGTACGGGCGCCGAGCGCGAAGTGCAGTGACTCCACGTCCTCAGCCAGCTTGTCCTCGAGCATGAAGGGCACGGCCTGCAGCACTTTCTGCGGATTGCGGCTCGGCACTTCCACGTGCAGCAGCGTGACCTGCTCGCCGGGCATGAGCACGGTGACACGCCGGCCCTTGGCGAACGGCAAGGCATCCTCGAGGGGGCCCTGCTGCACGTGGCCGATGCGGTTGCCCAGGCCGTCCACCAGCAGCCAGCGGGCGGGCCCGGCGGCGCGCGGCAGGTGCAGGTAGAGGGATTCGGCCATGCTCAAAGGGTCCCGAGGGTTCGGCGCACGGTGGTCACGTTGACGCCGTTGCGCAGCAGCAGACTGTACAGGGTGACGTGGGTGGTGCCAATCTCCGCGTCCACCGTCACCAGGAAGTACTGGCTGTCGTAGCCGATGCCCTTGGGCGCGAGGTTCCCCGCGGTGAACGCCTGAGGCGGGTTGCCGGTGTTGAACACCACGCTGCCACGCTCGCCGATCACCTGGGAGGCTACGTCGGGTGTGATGTGCGGGTCCAGGGATTCCAGCACCGGCCCCGAGGCGGTGTTCACGTTCACGGTCGTGGCGCCGCCGCCCAGGGACGGAGGCAGTGCCGAGAGGTAGGGCGCGAGCCGGGCATACACCTGCGGCGTCACGCCCTTGACCAGCAGCATCTCGCTGATGCTGCTCATGGGCACGCCGGAGGTGAGGTAGGCTGGCTGCAGGCGCGAGTAGTAGTCGTCCTTGGCGCCGCCCTGGCTCGCGCCGGTGCCGGGGCTCATCCAGTCGGCGGCGGCGTCGGCGATGGCGGGGTCGAGTTCGAGCGCCTGCAAGAGGCGGCGGAACTGCTCCACCACCGGCGCCTGGATCACGCCCTGGGCATTCACCAGGTTGTTGACGTTGAAGCGGCCCTGCAGATCCTCGATGCGGCCCTGGATCTGGCCGCCGTCCACCGGCAGCGGCGGCAGCTGCTGCGCCCAGTCCTGGCTCAAGGCGGTGACGCCCTGGTTCTTGCGCGCGGCGCGCGAGAGGATCTGGCCCGCCCAGGCCTCGGCGCCGAGCGCGTACTCCATGGCCTGGTCGCCCTGCACCAGCGTCGCGGTGCGCCGTTCGTCGAGCCCCGTCTGCCAGATCATGGCGGCGGACATGCCGGCGGCGATGGCCAGCACCACCAGCGCGGTGATGAGCGCGACGCCGCGTTGGCGTGCGCTCACGTCAGGGACCGCAGTTCGAGGCACAGCTCGCCACCTCCACTATGCGGGTCAGCTCCCCCAGGTCCTTGAGCGTGACTGTGATGCTGACGGCGACCGGCAGCACGTCGCCCGCAGGTTTCACGCCGGTGGGCGGACGCACGGCAGTGGCGGTCCACACGTCCTGGAAGCTCTTGGAGACGGGGTCCATGTACTGGAACTTGATGGAGCTCACATCGTCCAGCAGCGGCTGCTTGGCGGGTGTGAGCTGCGCCATGCCGTCCAGCTCCGGCCACCAGGAGCGCATGAGCTTGCCGTCCTCCAGGCTGTAAGCCACGCGCTGCTGGGTGCTGCGCACCGTGCCGAGCGGGTTGCTCCAGCCGCCGCGGGTGAACACGATGGGCGGCACATTGTCGGGACCCGCCACCAAGGCGGGCACGCTGCCGCCCAGGCCGTCGCGCACCGGGCGCGGCTCGAGCTGAGCGAAGTCTCGCGCCATGATGTCCATGGCGAGTTGCACCTGGCGCAGGCGCTTCATGGTGTCGCGGTTGCCTTCCGACTGCTTGGTCACGGCGCCGAGGCCGCCGTAGGCGATGGCCATGATCAGCGCGGTGATGCTCAAGGCCACCAGCAACTCGATCAGCGTGAAGCCGCGCGCGCGATCCACGTTCAACCTCGCTGCAGCGGCCGGCCCATGAAGCCGGTGACGGTGGTGATGACCTCGTCGCTGTCGGGCAGGCTCACGTCGATGTCCACCCGCAGGAGATCCGGATCCGCGGTCTTGGTCATGGTGGCCTTCCAGTGCCACTTCTGGCCGCCCATGTCGGCGTCGCCGTTCAGCGAGTCGTCGCTGGGCCAGCTCTGGGCCACCCGCAGCATGGTGAGCTCGTTCATGCCCACCCAGCCGGCGAAGGTCTTGTCCCGCAGGTGCGCGCCCAGGCGCGAACTGGAGCCGGCGGTGCCGATCACCGCCAGCATGCCGAGCGCCAGCACCGCGAGCGCGATCAGCACCTCGAGCAGCGTGAAGCCGCGCGCGCGCTTCATGGCCTGGCCTTGCCGGCGTCGGCAGCTGGTTCCACCACCGTGATGCCGTCCGTGAGGGAGCCCTTGACGGTGTATGCCGCGCCGGAGACACCGGCCACCTCGATCTCGAAGGGCAGGAGCTCGCCACTGGACAGGAGCAGCACCTGGGGCAGTTCGGTCTGGTCCGTATCACCTTCATGCCCGGCGGGCGTCGCGCTGGTGGCGGCAGCCGGTTCCTCTACCGTGGCGGGCGGCGGCGCCAACGCCGCAGTGGTGCCGTCCATGTGCAGTGTGAGCGTCACGTCATCGCCAAGGTCGCGGCGATAGAAGAGGTTATCGGCCTGCAGCGGCGCCCACTTGCGGCCATCGTAGGTATAGAAGGAGTAGCCGTGGGCCTCGATGCGCAGGCCGTACACACGACCCTGCATCACCGCCTGCTCGGAAGCGAGGCCCGCGAGGTCCGCCAGTTCATGCGCGGCTTTCTGCGCCGGCGGGTCGCGGCCGAGGGCGCCGGTGGATATAACGGCGACGCTGGCGATCACCGCGATGATCACCATCACCACCAGGAGTTCGAGGAGCGTGAAGCCCTTTGTCCGTTGCGGGCTCACCGTGGGCGTCCTTGCCGGTCAGTGTCCGCCGTTCGCGGCGTTCCCGTTCATGTTCCAGTTGCCCATGTCGCCGTTCACCCCCTCGCCGCCGGGCGTGCC
This sequence comes from Gammaproteobacteria bacterium, assembly GCA_036383255.1. Classification (NCBI taxonomy): domain Bacteria; kingdom Pseudomonadati; phylum Pseudomonadota; class Gammaproteobacteria; species Gammaproteobacteria bacterium. Next base: position 79,979 of record DASVOS010000009.1, read on the forward strand.
GTCGGCGCCGTTGGACCAGATGTCCACCGCAGTGCCATGGGTGCCCGGGTTCAGGTACTGGTAGGGGTGGCCCCAGGGGTCCACCGGCAGCTGGTCCAGGTACTGCTTCCAGTGGGCCGGCTCAGGGTTGGCCGAGGGCTTCTGCACCAGCGCTTGCAGGCCCTGCTCGGTGCTCGGGTAGACATAGTTGTCGAGGCGGTACATCTCCAGGGTGGACTGGATCTGCTGGATATCGGCCTTGACCTTCACCAGGCGGGCCTCGTCGGGCTTGTCCATGATCTTGGGGACGATGACCGCGGCCAGGATGCCGAGGATGACCACCACCACCATCACTTCGATGAGGGTGAAACCGGATTGCTGCTTGCGGGTCTGCATGGCTGTTTTGGCTGATAAAATCAGGGTTGGCGCGCATCCTCGCGCAGGCCCAATCATACACTAGCCTCCCATGCCCCCGGTGTCCCAACGCATCCTCGGCCTCGCGCGGCGTCACTGGCCGCTGCTCGCGCTGCTGCTGCCGTGCCTGCTCCTTGCGCTGGGCGGCGAACCCGTGCGCGTGGCCCTGCGCTACGAGCGCGCCGCCATCCTGCACGGGGAAGCGTGGCGGCTCTTCACCGGAAACTTCGTGCACCTCGGCTTGGGGCATCTGCTCGAGGACATGGCGGGCCTCCTGCTGCTGTGGCTCCTGTTCGAGGATGCGCTGCCGGGCTGGCGGACGCCGGCAGTGGTCTGCGCCGGTGCGCTGGCCGTAGGCCTCGGCCTGCTGGCGGGCGACCCGCAGGTGGACTGGTATGTGGGCATCTCCGGTGCCCTCGACACCCTGTGGGCCGCCGGCAGCCTCGGGCTGATCCGGCGCCGCGACCGCTTCGGCTGGGTGCTGGCGGCACTGCTGGTGGCGAAGCTCGCCTACGAACAGTGTTTCGGCGCGCTGCCGTTCTCCAGCGTGTCCACCGGCGGCGCCGTGATCGTGGACGCACACCTCTACGGCGCCTTCGCCGGCGCGCTCATCGGCTTTGGCGGCGGCCTGCCATGGCACCGTATAATGCGCGGTCCTAAACGGAGTGGAGACGGAGCATGAGTTTCGCCGCGGTGTTCCCGGGACAGGGTTCCCAGTCGCTCGGCATGCTGGGCACGCTCGCGGCCGAGCGGCCCGAGGTGCAGCAGACCTTCGCCGAGGCTTCCGCGGCGCTCGGCTACGACCTGTGGGCACTCTGCCAGCAGGGGCCCGAGGAGCGGCTCAACGCCACCCAGCAGACCCAGCCTGCGCTTCTCGCCGCCGGCGTCGCCGCCTGGCGCACGTGGAAGGCCGCGGGCGGCGCCGATCCTTCCGCCATGGCGGGCCATAGCCTGGGTGAGTACACGGCACTGGTCTGTGCGGGCGCTCTCGACTTCAAGGACGCCATCAAGCTCGTGGAGTTCCGCGGACAGGCCATGCAGGAGGCCGTGCCTGCCGGTACCGGCGCCATGTTCGTCATCATCGGCCTGGATGACGGCGCGGTGCGTGCTGCCTGCGCCGAGGCGGCGCAGAGCGAAGTGGTGGAGGCCGTGAACTTCAACGCGCCTGGCCAGGTGGTCATAGCCGGTTCCAAGGCCGCGGTGGAGCGCGCCGGCGAGCTGTGCAAGGCCAAGGGCGCCAAGCGCGCGCTGCCCTTGCCGGTGAGTGCGCCCTCCCACTGCGCGCTGATGAAGCCCGCCGCCGAGCGGCTCGCGCAGAAGCTCGCCGCCCTCGACATCAAGCCGCCGCGCATCCCCGTGATCCACAACGTGGACGTGAGCAGGCATCCCGATGCGGATGAGATCCGTGCGGCGCTCAAGGCGCAGCTCCACAGCCCGGTGCGCTGGGTCGAGACGGTGCAGAAGCTCGCGCACGACGGCATGGCGAAGCAGGTGGAGTTCGGCCCCGGCAAGGTGCTGGCCGGCCTCGGCAAGCGCATCGACAAGGCCGTGGAGACCCACCCCGTGTACGACCCCTCGACGCTGCAGGCCGCCCTGGCCGCGGCAGGAGCCTGAACATGCTGAACCAGGACATCGCCCTCGTCACCGGCGCCACCCGCGGCATCGGCAAGGCCATCGCGGTCGCGCTCGGCAAGGCCGGCGCCACCGTGGTGGGTACCGCCACCAAGCCCGAGGGCGCTCAGCAGATCAGCGGCTACCTCAAGGCCGAGGGCATCAAGGGCAAGGGCGTGGTGCTCGACGTCTCGGATTCCGCCCAGGTGGACGGGACGCTCAAGGCGCTGGTGGCTGAGTTCGGCGATCCCACGGTGCTCGTGAACAACGCCGGCATCACCCGCGACACGCTGCTCCTGCGCATGAAGGAGGAGGACTGGAACGCGGTGCTCGACACCGACCTCACCTCGGTGTTCCGCCTGTCCAAGGCCTGCCTGCGAGGCATGATGAAGGCGCGGCGTGGCCGCATCATCAGCATCGCCTCGGTGGTGGGCGCATCCGGCAACCCTGGCCAGGCCAACTATTGTGCCGCCAAGGCCGGCATCATGGGCTTCACACGCTCACTGGCCCAGGAAGTGGGTTCGCGCAACGTCACCGTGAACACGGTGGCACCGGGCTTCATCGACACCGACATGACCCGCGCGCTCACCGATGAGCAGCGGGCCGCGCTCATGCAGAAGATCCCGCTGGAGCGCCTCGGCGCGCCGGAGGACATCGCCGCCACGGTGCTGTTCCTCGCCTCGCCGGGCGCAAGCTACATCACCGGTGAGACGATCCACGTCAACGGCGGCATGTATATGGCCTAGCCCAAGCCGCCACGAGGCGGGCTGCGGCTGCGTTGCCCGTCGGCTCGGAACCCTCATGTACTGCTTGTACACTCGGGATTCCTCGCCGCCGGGCGCCTTGCCTCGCTCCACCTCATGGCGGCTTTGGCGAGTTTGGCTTGGTTTTTGAGGGGTTTAGAGGGCTTATCGGCCTATTTGGAAAGGGTATAAAGGGCAAGTGGCGCAGACAGGGGGTTTTCTCTACAATACCGCCCCCAGTTTGGTCGGTTATGCCGATGCCGAACTGTTTTGTCACACTGGGAGGTCCCAACAGTCATGAGCAGCATTGAAGAACGCGTCAAGAAGATCGTCGTCGAACAACTGGGCGTGAAGGAAGACCAGGTCTCCCCGCAGGCCTCCTTCGTGGACGATCTGGGCGCTGACTCGCTGGATACCGTGGAGCTCGTGATGGCGCTCGAGGAAGAGTTCGAGTGCGAGATCCCCGACGAAGAGGCCGAGAAGATCACCACCGTCGGCCAGGCCATCAGCTACATCAAGGAACACCTGCCCAACGCCTGAGTGGCGGGATTCCGCAGAACAAGCGCCGTTGTCATCGCGAGGTGACAACGGCCTTGTCATTTATGAGATGACGCGGCTATCCGCGTATACTCGGTGAATATGCGAGCGAGAAGAGGGCAGTCCAAGTGAGCAAGCGTCGGGTCGTCGTCACCGGCATGGGGATAATCTCCCCGGTCGGCAACAGCATCGAGGAATCCTGGGCCAACATCCTCGCCGGCAAGAGCGGCGTAGGGCAGGTGACCCATTTCGACGTCACCAACTACCCGACCAAGATCGCGGCCGAGGTTAAGAACTTCGACCCGGCCCAGTACATCACGCCGAAGGACATCAAGAAGATGGATCCCTTCGTGCACTACGGCATCGCGGCGTCGGTGCAGGCCTTCAAGGACTCCGGCATCCAGGTGACCCCGGAGAACGCGGCGCGCATCGGCGTCGCCGTGGGTGCAGGTATCGGCGGCCTCACCAACATCGAGAAGGCCCATTCCTCCATCATCGACAACAATGGCCCGAAGCGCGTGTCGCCGTTCTTCGTGCCCTCCAGCATCATCAACATGATCTCAGGGCATCTGTCGATCATGTACGGCCTCAAGGGCCCGAACTACGCCGTGGTCACGGCCTGCACCACCGCCAACCACAACATCGGCCTGGCGATGCGCAACATCCAGTACGGCGAGGCCGACGTGATGGTGGCGGGCGGCGCCGAGATGGCGGTGACGCCGCTCGGCCTCGGCGGCTTCTGCGCCGCGCGCGCCCTCTCGGAGCGCAACGATGCGCCGGAGAAGGCCAGCCGTCCCTGGGACAAGGACCGCGACGGCTTCGTGCTGGGCGAGGGCGCCGGGGTGCTGGTGCTGGAGGAGTACGAGCACGCGAAGAAGCGCGGCGCCAAGATCTATTGCGAGCTCATCGGCTTCGGCATGAGCGGCGACGCCTACCACATGACTTCCCCGCCGGACGACGGCGAGGGCGCGCGCCTGTGCATGACGAACTCGCTGAACGATGCCGGCATCAAGCCGGAGCAGGTGGACTACATCAACGCCCACGGGACCTCCACACCGGTGGGCGACAAGGGCGAGACCATCGCCATCAAGCGTGCTTTCGGCGACTACGCGAAGAAGGTCGCCATCAGCTCCACCAAGTCCATGACGGGGCACCTGCTGGGCGCCGCCGGCGGCGTGGAAGCGGTGTTCAGCATCCTGGCGATGCGCGACCAGGTGGCACCGCCCACCATCAACCTGGAGAATCCGGACCCCGAGTGCGATCTCGACTACGTGCCGAACAAGGCGCGCAAGATGAAGATCGACGTGGTGCTGTCCAACTCCTTCGGGTTCGGCGGCACCAACGGCACGCTGGTGTTCCGCCGCATCTGAGCGGCGGAATCCCGCGGCCGGCCATGGGCGCGGCCCACATCTCCTACGACGTAGACTTCCTGGCCGCGTGCCGGCATGCGCCCGATCTTTTCCCGTTCCTGCTGGAGAGCGCTGCCCGTGGCGGCGCCCAGGGCCGTTACGATTTCCTGTTCGCCCGCCCCGATCCCGAGATGCTGGTGCTGCACGCGGACGGCCGTCTCACCGGTCCTCACGCGGAAGAGGCCGGCGGCGACTTCCTGACGGCGCTCGATGGCTGGTGGCGCACGGAACGCACGCGCGCGAAGGGTGCCGAGGGCAGCGCATTCCGCGGCGGCTTCTTCCTGTATCTCGGCTACGAGCTCGTGGGGCAGGTCGAGCAGAACCTCAGGCTTACGCCGGGCCGCGACCTGCCGGTGGCATTCGCCGCGCGCGCACCGGCAGCTCTGGTGCGGGATCACTTGGCCGGCACCGTGAATTGGGTGGCGGAGCCCGGCAGCGAAGCCCTGCTCGAGCGGTTGGCGGTGATCCTGGGGCAGGGGCCGGTGCCGGAGACCGCGGTACTGGCGGGCGGTCTCGCGGAAGAAGAGCCGGGGCGCTACCTGGACCAGGTGACGCGCGCGCGACGATATATATATGAAGGAGACATCTTCCAGGCGAACCTGAGCCGGCACTGGTCAGCGGCGCTGGCGCCGGAAGCGACGCCCACCGGCCTCTACGCCAGGCTGCGCCGCGCCAACCCGGCGCCCTTCGCAGGGCTTGCTCTCTATGGCGACGCGGCCATCATCAGTTCCTCGCCGGAGCGTCTCGTCAGCGTCACCGGACGGCGGGTGGATACCCGGCCCATCGCCGGCACCCGGCCGCGGGGCCCCGATCCGGCGCGTGATGCAGCCCTCATCCGCGAGCTCATCGAGAACCCCAAGGAGCGGGCCGAGCACGTGATGCTCCTGGACATGGAGCGCAACGACTTGGGAAGGCTGGCGGAACCGGGCAGCGTCAGGGTGGATGAGCTCATGGTGGTGGAGTCCTACACCCACGTGCACCACATCGTCTCCAACGTCTGCGCCCGGCTGCGCGAGGGCACCACCCCGGCGCAGGTCATCCGCGCGGTATTTCCGGGCGGCACCATCACCGGCTGTCCCAAGGTGCGTTGCATGCAGATCATCGCCGAACTGGAGCAGGCGAGCCGCGAGGCCTACACCGGCGCCATGGGCTGGCTGAACCTGGACGGCGACATGGACCTCAACATCCTCATCCGCACCTTGGTGCAGAAGGGACGCCGCCTCACGTTCCGCGCCGGCGCCGGCATCGTGGCGGACTCGGTGCCGGAACGGGAGCTGGAGGAGACGCGCGCCAAGGCCCGCGGCCTCGCCCGCGCCCTGGGAGGGGATGCATGAAGCCCGCTGCCTGGATCGACGGCCAGCCGGCCGACGTGCTGCCGCTCACTGACCGGGGCCTGCACTACGGCGATGGCCTGTTCGAGACCATGGCGGTGCGGGACGGCCGTATCCAGAGGCTGGGACTGCACCTGGATCGCCTGCAAGAGGGCTGTAGCAGGCTCAGGCTCGCTGCGCCGGACCGTGCGCCGCTCGAACGGGAGCTGCAGCAGGTCGCCCAGGGACAGGCGCGGGCCGTGCTCAAGCTCATGTTCACCCGCGGCAGCGGCGGACGCGGTTACCGTCCGACCGAAGATGCAGCTGCCCTCCGCATCCTCCTGCGTTATCCCTGGCCCGATTATCCCGCCGCCTGGAGCGAGCAGGGCATCGAGTTGCGTCTGTGCACGACACGTCTAGCCTGCAATCCCGCTCTGGCAGGTTTGAAGCACCTCAACCGCCTGGAGCAGGTGCTGGCGCGGGCGGAATGGAGCGAGGGCGCACCGGAGGGCCTGATGCTGGACACCGGCGGCCGCGCGGTGGAAGGTACAATGACAAACCTGTTCGCATCGCCGGCGGAGGATAGGCTGGTGACGCCGGACCTGAGCCAGGCGGGTGTCGCCGGCGTGACGCGCCGCCATATCCTGGCGCGGGCGGAGCAAGCGGGGATCAAGACCGAAGTGCGGCACATGGGCCTGGATGAACTGCTGGACCAGCGGGAGATATTCGTGTGCAATTCCATCGCCGGGGTGTGGCCGGTGACGCGCATCGGCGCGCGCAGCTACCCGATCGGCTCCCTGACACGGCTGGCCGCGGCCTGGGCCGCGGAAACCTGAACTCATGAGACTGCGCGTCATCCTGCCCCTGTTGCTGCTGCTCCTGGCCGGTGGAGCAAGCTACATCTATTGGAGCTGGAACAACCGGCCGTTGCCGCTGGCCGAGGCGCGGGATGTGGAGATCCGGCCCGGCGAGTCCCTGCGCCAGGTGGCGCAGGAGTTCGCGAAGCAGGGCATCGTCGCGCATGCCTACGACCTCGTCTGGTTCGCACGCCTGCACCGCGCCTCCGGCGGCCTGCGTGCCGGCGAGTACCACGTGGAACCGGGCCTCACCGTGGCGCAGCTGCTCAAGCTCATGCGCAGCGGCAAGGTGGTGATGCATTCCCTCACCCTGGTGGACGGCTGGACCTTCCAGCAGGTGCTGGCGGCGGTGGAGCAGGAACCAAACCTCGCGCACGAGCTCAAGGGCCTGAACGGCACGGCGCTGATGGAGAAGCTCGGCTTCGACGCCGAGAGTCCCGAGGGTCTGGTGATGCCGGACACCTACCAGTTCCCGCGCGGCACCAGCGACGTGGCTTTCCTGCGCCGCGCCCACGAGGCTGAGCAGCAGGAGCTGGCGGCGGCGTGGGATGCGCGCGCGCCGGGACTGCCCTACAAGGATCCCTACGAAGCGCTGATCATGGCCTCCATCGTGGAGAAGGAGACCGGCCAGGCCACCGAGCGGCCTCAGATCGCGGGCGTGTTCGTGCGGCGCCTGCAGAAAGGCATGAAGCTGCAGACAGATCCGACCGTCATCTACGGCTTGGGCGACCGCTATTTCGGCAACATCACTCTCAAGGACCTGCGCACCGACACGCCCTACAACACCTATACCCGCCACGGGTTGCCGCCTACGCCCATCTGCATGCCGGGCCGGCCCGCCATCGACGCGGCGCTGCACCCGGCGGGGGGCAACGCGCTCTACTTCGTGGCGAGGGGTGATGGCACCCACGTGTTCTCCGCCACCCTCAAGGAGCAGAATGCGGCGGTGGCGAAGTATCAATTGAAGCACGGCAAATGAAGAAGACACGGACCAGACGCGGGCGCTTCATCACCCTGGAAGGAGTGGAGGGCGTCGGCAAGTCCACGCACATGCGGTTCGTGTGCAACGAGCTGCGCGCCCGCGGCCTCACGGTGTTGGAGACCCGCGAGCCCGGCGGCACGCCGGAGGCGGACGAGGTACGCGCCACGCTGCTCAAGGTCAGGGGCGACGGCTTCGATCCCACCGCGGAGCTGCTCATGATGTTCGCCGCCCGCGCGCTGCACGTGCACAAGCTCATCCGTCCCGCGCTCGCGGCGGGCACCTGGGTGGTATGCGACCGCTTCACCGACGCGAGCTATGCCTACCAGGGAGGCGGCCGCGGCATCCGCGTGGCGGAGATCGCCAAGCTCGAGCGCATGGTGCTGAAGGGACTCAAGCCTGACCTCACTCTGCTCTTGGACGTGAAGGTGGCGGTGGGCATGGCCCGTGCCCGCGGGCGGGGTGAGCTGGACCGCTTCGAGCGGGAGAAAGACGCTTTCTTCGAGAGGGTGCGGCGTGTGTACCTCGCCCGTGCCCGCAAGGAGCCGCGCCGCATCAAGGTGGTGGACGCGGGACAAGACATACCCAGCGTGCAGCGGGATCTCGCTGCGGTGCTGGACGAGCGCCTGGAGCGCTGGACGTGAGCATGCTGCTGACGCTCGCCGCCGTGCCGCTGCCCTGGCAGCGTGAGCTGTGGGAGATGCTCGCCGCCCGGCTCAAGGAAGGACGGCTCGCCCATGGCCTGCTCATCAGCGGGCAGCCGGGCCTGGGCAAGGGCCTGTTCGCCGCCGCCTTCGCCAAGTTCGCGCTCTGCCGCGAGCCCAAGGGCGGCCATGCCTGCGGCCACTGCAGCTCCTGCAGCCAGTTCGCTGCCGGCGTGCATCCGGACTACAACCATGTGACGTTCGAGGAGCGCGAGGGGAAGGCGGGAGAGGAAGGCGCGCTCAAGATGAACATCAGCATCGAACAGGTCCGAGAGCTCGTCGGGCGTGTGCAGCTCTCGAGCCAATACGGCGGACGCAAGCTGGCGGTCATCGAGCCGGCGGAGGGCATGAGCCACGCCGCCATGAACAGCCTGCTCAAGACCCTGGAGGAACCGCCGGCGGACACGCTGCTGCTGCTGGTGAGCTCGGCGCCGGGACGGCTGCCGGCCACCATCCGCAGCCGCTGCCAGCTGCTGGCGGTGCCGACGCCGGATCCCGCCGTGGCGCGCGGCTGGCTGGAGGCGCGTGAGCGCCGGGAGGACTGGGGCGTGCTGCTCGGCCTCACCGGCGGTGCGCCGCTGGCGGCGCTGGAGCTGGCCGCCTCCGACATCGGCCCGCGCCGCAAGGCGTTCTTCGAAGCCCTGGCCCGTCTGCGCGCCGGCCAGGCCAATCCGGTGATGCTGGCGGCGCACCCGAAGGAACGTTATCCCGAGTTGCTGCGGCTCCTGTGGAGCATGGTCTCGGACCTGATCCTGGTGAAGAGCGGCGCAGCGGACGCCGTGGTGAACCGCGACCAGCTCCCGCTATTGCAAAAGACCGCGGAGGGCATACACTTGCGTAGCCTCCACGCGTTCCTGGACCGCATCCAGGCCGCGATCCAGGCGCTGGATTCCAGCGCGAACCGGGAGCTCGCCTTCACGGTGCTGCTGTCGGACTGGGCGGAGGGACTCAACGACATGAAGGGGTCGCCGCTGGCGGCGAACGAATGGGGTAACCGATGAGCGCACCGCGTCAACAGGGCATCCTGAACCTCGCCATCAAGGACAAGAGCGCGCTCTACAGCGCTTACATGCCGTTCATCAAGAACGGCGGCCTGTTCATCCCCACCGCCAAGCCCTACCAGCTCGGCGACGAGGTCTTCATCCTGCTGCAACTAATGGAATCCGCCGAGCGCCTGCCGGTGGCCGCCAAGGTCATCTGGGTGACGCCGCGCGGAGCCCAAGGCAAGCGCGCGGCCGGCATCGGCGTGCAGTTCAGCGAGCAGGACGGCGGCAACACCTCCAAGAAGATCGAAAGCTACCTCGGCGGCGCCCTCCAGGCCGACCGTCCCACCCACACCATGTAGCATGGCGAGCGGCGGCACACAGGCCGGGCAGTCTGGTCCGGAAGAGCGTGTGCGCCTGCTCGCGGAGCGCGCCAGCCAGCACGCCCAGCGCGGCGAGCTGGCGGCGGCCCGCGGCCTGTACGAGGACATCCTTAGCCTCGAGCCTGCCAACCCCGAGGCGCTGAGCTTCATCGCCATGAGCGTCCTGCAGGCAGGCGACCTGCGCGGCGGCGTGCAGCGCCTGGAGCGGGCGGTGGAGCTCAACCCCGTCAATGCGAACCTGCTCAAGAACCTGGGCATCGCCTACCGCGCCGCCGGCAACCGTGAGGGCGCGCTCAAGGCCTTCGAGCGGGCCGCGGAGCTCAAACCGGACCTGGTGGCGGCGCTGTTCAACCACGGCGCGCTGCTGGAAGAGCTCGGCCGCCGGGACGAGGCGCTGGCCCGGTACATGCGCGGCTTCGAGGCGGCGGAGGCGGGCGGCCTTTTCCTGGACGTGGCGGCGATCCCCGCCGGCATCCGGATGCTGGCTGAGAAGGCCATGTCCGCGCTACGCGACGCGCGCATGGAGGTGTTCCACACCGCGCTGGCGCCGGTGGAACGGGAACATGGACGCGCGGCCCTCAGCCGCGTCTGGCACTGCCTCGAGTCCTACCTGGGGCTGCGCCCGCCCATCCCGCTGCCGGAGCTGCAGCGGCCCACGTTCATGAGCTTCCCGGGGCTGCCGGCCCGCGCCTGGTACGAACGCTCCGAGTTCCCCTGGATGGCGGAGCTGGAAAGCCACACCGGCGAGATCCGCGAGGAGCTCCTGGCGGTGCTGTCGCGGGAGGAAGGCTTCCGCCCGTTCGTGGAGATGCCGCGGGAGCATCCGGGCGCCGCCTACTGGCGGGAGCTCAACCACTCGCCCAACTGGAACGCGTTCTTCTTCTACCGGGACGGCATGGCCTTCACGGACAACCACGCGCGCTGCCCCCGCACCATCGCGGCGCTGGACGCGGCGCCCCTGAACCGGGTGGCGGACCACTCGCCGGAGGCGCTCTATTCGGTGCTGACTCCCGGCGCCCATATCCCGCCCCATACCGGCGTCATCAACGTGCGCCTGGTGGTGCACCTGCCGTTGATCGTGCCATCCGCCACCGAGTGCGGCATCCGCGTGGGGACGGAGACCCGCCACTGGACGGAAGGGCAGTGCATCGCCTTCGACGACACCTTCGAGCATGAGGCCTGGAACCGGAGCGGCAAGACCCGGGTGGTGATGATCTTCGACATCTGGAACCCGGCCCTGACGCCGGCGGAACGTGAAGGCATGCGGGTCGCCATCGAGGAGTTGGGGCGCTTCAACCGCGCCCACGGCGGGAAGCACCAGTCCCTGGCTTGACCGTCGGCATTCAGCGGCGATAAAAAAGCCACCTTCAAGGTGGCTTTTTCATAGGAAGCCGCGCAGGGGCATCAGGCCGGGGCGCCGCCCTTGAGCACGTAAACGTCGAAGCCACGCTCGCTGAGAATGTACGCGCCCGCCGAGCTGCGGCGCCCGGTGTCGCAGTACACCACGTACTTCTTCTTGGGGTCGAGCGTGTCGAGCTTCAGGCGGATGAAGTAGAGCGGGATGTTGATGGCGCCTTCCTGGTGCTTGTTCTCGAACTCGCTGGGCAGGCGCACGTCCAGCCACTGGCCGCCGGCGTCGACGATCTTCTGGGCTTCCTCGATGGGGATCCACTTCTGGCTGGGCTCGTTCAGGAGCTTCTTGAAGTCGTCCTTGGCGAGGCGCACCAGCGAGCCGTCGGTGAGCATGGTGATGGTGGCGTTGCGCTTTGCGTCGGAGATCAAGGCCTCCTCGCCGAAGCCGTCGCCCGTCACCAGCTCGGCCAGCTTGATGCCGGCCTTGTTGGTGGGGGTCTCGCGGGTCACCACGCACTTGCCGGAGGTGACGATGTAGAAGTAGTCGCCCTCATCACCCTGCTTGATGATGACGTCGCCGGCCTTGCGCGCGATGTTCTCCATGCGCATCAACACCGCCTGGATGTTGGCGGGCGGGATGCGGTGGAAGGCCTTGGTCTGGAGGATGGTGGTCATCCAGTCGTCAGCGGGAGCTTCTTCCTGGGCCTGCAACTCGCCGACCTCGAAGGCGCCGGTCTGGTCCCAGGTGAGCATGATGTCCAAGAGGTCACTGTCCACGCCGAACCACTCGACGTTGGTCTTGGCGCGCGCCGAGAGGTGGCGCGGGATCTGAGGGGCGAGGGGATGGCGGGCTTCCTCGCTGCCGCCGGTGATGACGCGCACCACCTTGTCGCCAGCACGCAGTTCCACCTCACCCTTGACCAGGTACACGGTGCGCTTGTCGGCATCGCCCTGGCGGAACACGTAACGCCCGGCCTCGGTGTCCTGCACCTGGCTCTTGCTGGCGAGGTCCGCCTGGTTCTCCGGCTTGAGGCCACTCAGGGGCGAGAATTGCTTGATGAGTTCGCGTTCGAGCGGTCGGGGTGCCATCGCTTCCAGCCCTACAACTTGTTGTTCTGACGGGGAAATCCCCACCCCGGGAACCGGGGAAAGCCATTCTACCATACCCCCATCGGGCGCCGGCCAAGGCCGGACCGGACCCTTCCCTCAGCCCTTGTGTGCCACCGGCACCGGCCTGCGGTTCGCCCCGACCCGCACGTACGTGACTTGGGCGGTGGCGACCCGCACCGTGGCTTCCCGCTCGCCGTCGCTGCGCTGGGAGAACACGGTGACGTCGATGGCGATGGAAGTGTTCCCGACCCGCGCCACGTCGGTATAGAAGCTCACCACGTCGCCCACGTAGACCGGGCTCTCGAATACGAAGTCGTTGACCGCCACCGTGACCACGCGGCCGCCAGCGCGGCGGAACGCGAGGATGGCGCCGGCCACGTCGGCGTGGGACATGATCCAGCCGCCGAAGATGTCGCCCAGGCCGTTGGTGTCCTTCGGCATGGCGAGGGTACGGACCTCGGCTGAACGGTCCGCGGGCAGGCTGTCGAACTTCATGCCTTGGGCTCCCGCAGGGTCGCCGCATTCCAGCCGGTGTCCGGCTTGAAGCGGTCGCCATGGGCCTGGGCGAGCTGCTGCAGGCGCGTCTGCAGCTTGTCGGCGCCGGTGGCGCGGATATAGTTGACCGGGCCGCCGCGGAACGGCGCGAAGCCCGTGCCGAAGATCACTCCGGCGTCCAGGAGCTCCGCATCGGCCACGATGCCCTCGCGCAGCACCGCCACTGCCTCGTTGAGCATGGGCATGATCAGGCGGTCCTGCAGGTCTTGGGTGGCGCCCTCGACGCGCGACTTGTCCTTCACCGGCTTGCCATCCACATATCTGTAGAAGCCCGCGCCGGTCTTGCGGCCGAGCTGCTTGGCCTCGACCCGCTTCACCAGGCTCTCCGGGATCTTCTTGTTGAACTCCTTGGCGAACACCTTCGCCACCGAGAGGCTCACATCCAGGCCCACCGTGTCGGCGAGCTCAGCCGGACCCATGGGCATGCCGAAGTCCAGCGCCGCCTGGTCGATGGCCTCCAGCGCCATGCCGTCGTCCGCCGCCAGCATCGCTTCCATCATGTAGGGCATGAGGATGCGGTTCACCAGGAAGCCCGGCGCGCTCTTCACCGGCACCGCCAGCTTGTCGATGTGGCGGGTGAAGGCGAGCGCTTTCGCCACCACCTCCTTGGGGGTGTCCTCGGCGTGGATCACCTCCACCAACGGCATCTTCGCCACGGGATTGAAGAAGTGCAGGCCCACGAGACGCGTCGGCTCCTTGAGCACGGTGCGCAGGGTCTCGAGCCTGATGCTCGAGGTGTTGGTGGCCAGCACCTCACCGGGCGCCATCACCGCATCGAGCTTCTTATACAACGCCTGCTTGGCGTCAACGTCCTCGAATATGGCCTCTATGGCCACCTGCGCGTCCTTCGCGCCGTCGCCAGCCACGTCCATCTTGAGACGCGCCGTCGCGGCGTCCACCTCGGCGCCCCGGAGCTTCTTCTCGAAGAGCTTGCGGGCGCGGACCAGCGCCGGCTGCACGTATTTCTCCTCCCGGTCCTGCAACGTCACCTCGTAGCCGCGCAGGGCGCACCAGGCGGCGATGTCGCCGCCCATAGTGCCGGCGCCCACCACGTGCACGTGCTTCAAGGCGAGATCGGATTTCTTGCCCAGGGACTTGAGGCGATCCTGCAGCAGGAACACGCGCATGAGGTTATGGGAGACATCCAGCGTCAGCATGTGGCCGAAGGACTGGGCCTCGGCTTCGTACTGGGCCTCGCCGGCAGCGTACTTCTTCCACAGGTCGATCACCGCGTAGGGCGCGGGGTAGTGGTCGCGGCGCACCTTGGCGGCCTTCACCTGCTTCGCCAACACGCTTGCGATGATGGGGCGCAACGGCGTCATGCCTAGCAGCTTCTGCATGAACGGCGGGGCTTTCTTGGGGCCGTTCTTGAGGATGAGGCGCGCAGCCGTCGGCCGCGCCATGTCCTCCGTCACCAGCTTGTCGATGAGGCCGATCTTGAGCGCTTCCTTGCCGCGCACGTTGCGGCCGCTAAGCATGAAGCTCATGGCCGGCAGCACGCCCACCAGGCGCACGGAACGCACGGAACCGCCGAAGCCAGGGTGCACGCCGATCTTCACTTCCGGCAGGCCGAGCGCCAGCTTGTCATCGTCCACAGCCACCCGGTAGGTACAGGCCAGGGACAGCTCCAGGCCGCCGCCCAGGCAGAAGCCGTTGATGAGCGCCACGGAGGGGCAGGGCAGCTTCTCGATCTGCTCGAAGATAAGCTGGCCGCCGCGGGCCATGCGGAAGGCTTCCTCCTGGGCGCGCAGGTCCTTGATCTCCTTGATGTCGGCGCCGGCGATGAAGCCGTTCTTCTTGGCCGAGTAGATGACGAGGCCCTTCGGTCGCATGGCAGCCACCTGCTTCAGGACCTCACTGAGTTCCAGCATCACCGACGTCGAGAGCACGTTGGTGCTGGCCCCGACCTTGTCGAAGCACAGCCAGGCGATGCCGTCCGCGTCCTGCTCGATGCGCCAGTTGGTTTTGCTCTCGGCCATGGGGTGACTCCGGATATTCGTTTAGTTATGGAAGGCGACGGATGCCGCTTGGCGGCCCATCATCATAGGAACCGGACCGGAGGGCCGCAAGGCGGCTATTCGGGGGCGAACTTGCCCTCGTCCAGCCCCGTGAAGCGGGTGCCGGCCGGAACCTTGAGCAGGCGGGTGCGGAGCTCCCGGTCCACCCGGGTCATGCTCTGGTAGCGGGCATCGTCCTCACCGGTCTGGGTGCCGTTCAGGGTGCGCTGGATGAAGTTGCGGGTGCCGCGCCGGCGCAGGCGCGAGGCTCTTTCGTACACGTCGAACCAGTCGCCGGGCACACGGTCGCCGAAGCGCAGGCCGGCATACTCCCGCAGCACCGCCAGGCGGGCCTCGTTGGCGGCGATGTACGTCCGGGCCTCGGCGTCGCTCTGCAGGAGCTCGCTGCTCTGCTCACGGAGCTTCTTCCTCACCTCGGGCGGCAGCTCCAGGATCTCCATGTTGAGGAGCCGCCGGTCCACGCTGTCCATGAGCTCGCGCCGGAGCGCCTGCAGCGGGTCCTCATCCCGCCGCAACGCCGCCTCGAACTCGAGCAGGTTGCCGTGCACGGACTCGCGCACCTCCACTGTGAGTTCGGCCAGCAGCGCATCGCGCAACTCCCGCAGGCGATCGTCACCGGGACCGTCGACCGACCAGCTGCGCCAAGCCTGCTCCATGGTGGCGCGGCGCCGCCGCACCAGCAGCACTGTGGCGCTGGCGAACGCCGCGGCGGTCAGTCCCGCCAGCAGCCAGTGCATCAGCGCGCGCTCCGCACGTGGAAGTCGCACACCAGCGGCAGGTGATCCGAGAGCGTGGTGCGTGGGATGTCGAAGCGCGCGACTTCGATGCCGGGGCCGTGCAGGATGAAATCGAGCTGGCGGAACGGGCGGTTGCTGGGCCAGGACGGGAGGTTGCCGAGGTTGGCGTTGGCGAGCCCGCTGCCGTCGATGAACTTGGCGATCTCATGATCGCCCCACAGGGTGTTGAAGTCGCCGGCGACGATCACCGGCTTGGTGGCGCTGCGCACGAGTGAGGCGAGATGGTGCATCTGCTGGTGCCGGTGGCTGCGCTTGAGGGAGAGGTGCACCAGGAACAGGCAGACCTGGTCCAGCTCCAGCTCCATGATAAGCCGCTTCACCCCCAGTTCAAAGTAGTGCAGGCGCTGCACGGCGTCAGGGTAGTGGGTCAGGAAGGCGTTGCCCTGCTTGTTCAGGATGGGCAGGCGACGGTTGATGGAATTCACGCCGTACTTGTTCTGGAAGTGGGGAGAATGGCCGATGGCGGAAGCGATGGCCTCGGCCTGGTTCACCGCCGCGGCGCGGCGCGAGCCCATGTCCACCTCCACCAGGCCGACGATGTCCGGCGCCTGGTCCCGGATGAACTCGGTGATGCGGGCCAGGTTCTTGCTGGTGTTGCGCAGGTAGCCGGCCCCGGGCAGCGGCAGGTGGAACCCCGGGCCGGTGCCCGTGGCGTACCGCATGTTGTAGAGGAGCAGGCGCAAGTGGCTGGGTGGCAGTTTAGAATCCCAGGGACACTATAGCAGCCGGGCCCCGCAGATGTCGGCGCAAGACAGCAGCCGTAAAATGGCCGAGACCCCCATCCGCGTCTTCACGGAGGGCGACGAGCTCTACGAGGCCATGCTCGACGCGATCCATGGCGCCCGCCGCACCATCAAGTTCGAGAGCTACATATTCGCCGACGACGAGGTCGGCCGGCGCTTCATCGGGGCACTGGTGGAGCGGGCCAGGACCGGCGTGCAGGTACTGGTCTACATAGACGCGGTAGGCTCGCTGTTCTCCGGCAAGACGGTGGAGCAGGTGCTGCGGGAGGGCGGCGTGAAGGTGCGCTGGTTCAGGCGCTGGAGCTGGCGCGATCCGGCCCGCTACAACCGCCGCAATCACCGCAAGCTCCTGGTGGTGGACGGGCACATCGGATTCTTCGGCGGCTTCAATGTGCACCGGGAGAACTCCCGCGGCGTGTTCGGCGAACAGCGCTGGCGCGACACACAGCTGCAGGTGGGCGGCAAGCTGGCGCGAACGCTGCAGCGCTTGTTCGATGCATTCTGGCGCGGACGCATGCTGCCGCACCCGGCGCTGGAGCTGCCTGGCGGGCACCTGTTCGTCACCAACCATTCGCGCGGCGGGCGCCGCTACCTGCACCGGCTGTACCGCCGCAAGTTCGCCGAGGCGAAGCGCAGCATACATCTCACCACGCCGTACTTCGTGCCGGACCGGCGCACCCGCCGTGCGCTGAGGCAGGCCGCGCAGCGAGGCGTGGAGGTGAAGCTCCTGGTGCCGCACCGCATCGATGAGCCCATCGAGCGCGTGGTGCAGTGGGCGGCGCACGCCATGTACGCGAGCCTGCTGGAGGCGGGCGTGCAGATCCACGAGTACCTGCCGCGCATGCTGCACGCCAAGACCCTGGTCATCGACGGGGAGTGGTGCAGCGTCGGTACCGCAAACCTCGACTACCGCAGTTTCTTCCTGAACTATGAGCTCACCCTCACCAGCACCGACGCTGCGCTGGTGCAGCGCCTGGAGGCGGATTTCCAGCAGGACCTCACCCAGTCCGTGCGCATCCAGCCCCGCCGTTGGGCGAACCGCCGCTGGTGGATGCGCACCCTCGAGTCCCTGGGCTGGTCCATCCGCCACTGGCTGTGAACCGGGCCGGGCGGTGCTAGAGTGCCCGCCTGATCCCGTCCGATGCAGCCACCGGAGGTCCGCATGTCCCGTCTGGTCCTGATCCTGAGCGCTTTCGCCGCGAGCTTCGCGGGCACGGCCGCCCACGCCGCCGATTTCACCCTGCAGCAGGCCCTGAGCTATCCGTTCCCCTCCGAGCTCACCGCCGCCCCCAAGGGCAGCGCCGTGGCCTGGGTGCAGGACATCGAGGGCGCGCGCAACGTGTGGATCGCCGAGAGCCCCGGTGCCGCGCCGCGCCAGCTCACGCATTTCGCCGGCGACGAGGGCATCGAGATCAGCCACCTGGATCTGTCGGCGGATGGCCGCTACCTGGTGTTCGTGCGCGGCGGCGATCACGATGCGAACTGGCCCGAGGCGCTGGAGCCGGAGCCGAGTTCCATGCCGGTGCAACCCACCATGCAGGTATGGAGCGTCGCGCTCAAGACCGGGGAGCTGCAGCTCGTAGGCGACGGCGATGCGCCGGCCATCGCGCCGGACGGCTCGCGCGTGGCTTTCATCCACCTGCCCGAGCGTGCGGTATGGTCGGCGGCCCTCGGCGGCGGCAAGGCCGCGCTGCTCTTGTTCGACCGCGGCAAGGCCTCGGACCTGCAGTGGTCGCCGGACGGCAAGGCGCTGGCCTTCGTGTCCGGGCGCGGCGACCACAGCTTCATAGGCGTGTACCGCAACGGTGAGACGCCCATCGAGTACCTGGCGCCGTCCACCGGCAGCGACTTCATGCCGCGCTGGTCGCCGGACAGCACCCGCATCGCCTACGTGCGCGTCCCGGGCCAGGGCGGAGTGCCCAAGCCGATCCTGAAGCAGGTGCCGGATCCCTGGGCGCTGTGGGTGGGCGAGGTCGCGAGCGGCAAAGCCGCGCGCGCCTGGCAGAGTCCCAACACGCTGCGCGGCTCCTATCCGCAGACCCAGGGCGAGGCGAACCTGCACTGGCTCCCGGGCGACCGCCTGCTGTTCCTCGCCGACATGGATAACTGGCCGCATCTCTATGCGGTGCCGGCCAAGGGCGGCGAGCCGAAGCTGCTCACCCCCGGCAAGTTCATGGTGGAGTACGTGAGCGCGAGCGCCGACGGCAGCCGCGTGGTGTACAGCGCCAACGTCGGCGCCACCGTGGGCGACCAGGACCGCCGCCACCTCTACCTCATCAGCACCGACGGCTCGCCCGAGCGCGTACTCACCGCGGGCGATGAGATCGAGTGGACGCCGGCTTTGAGCGGCGACGGCAAGAGCCTGGGGTTCATCCAGGCCGGTGTGCAGCTGCCGCCGCTGGTGGTGGCTGGCGGCGTGGACAAGAGCGACTGGCATACCCTGAACCGCGACAGCATCCCGGCCGCGTTCCCGGCCCAGGGCTTCGTCACGCCGCGCTCCGTGAGCTTCGAGGCCGCCGACGGCACCGAGCTGCACGGCCAGCTCTATGCCACGGACGATGGCATGCGCAAGCCTGCCATCGTGTTCGTGCACGGCGGGCCGCCGCGCCAGATGCTGCTCGGCTGGCACTACATGAACTACTACGCGAACGCCTACGCGGTGGACCAGTACCTGGCCGCCCACGGCTTCGTGGTATTGGCGCTGAACTACCGCCTCGGCATCGGCTACGGACATGATTTCCACCACCCGGCACACTGGGGACCGACAGGTGCGGCCGAGTACCAGGACGTGTTCGCGGCCGCCAAGTTCCTGATGCGGGACGCGCGGGTGGATGCCAAGCGCATCGGCATCTGGGGCGGTTCCTACGGCGGCTATCTCACCGCCATGGCGCTGGCCAGGAACTCCAACATCTTCAAGGCCGGCGTGGATCTCAACGGCGTACACGACTGGTCCTACGACCTCTCGGACTGGTTCAACGGCGGCAAGCCGCGCTACGAGGAGGGTGACCGCAAGCAGGCCATGAAGGTGGCCTGGCAGTCCTCGCCGGTGGCCGCGGTGAAGGGCTGGCGCTCGCCGGTGCTCCTGATCCAGGGCGACGACGACCGCAACGTCTACTTCAACGAGATGATCGACATGGTGAACCGGCTGCAGGACCAGGGCGTGCACTACGAGGAGCTGGTGATCCCCAACGAGATCCACGGCTTCCTGCGCCGCGCCTCTTGGCGCCGGGCCGACGAGGCCACGGTGGAGTTCTTCCAGCGCGAGCTCAAGCCCCAGGGGAAGTGAGCCGGCGCGATGGCACGCACGGCGCTGGTGATCGGCGGCGGGCTGCTGGGCGTGACCAGCGCCTGGTACCTGGCCGAGCGCGGTTTCAAGGTCACTCTGCTGGAGCGGCGGTCCGGAACGGGTCTCGAGACCAGCTACGCGAACGGCGGGTTGGTGACGCCGAGCCAGTCGGATCCCTGGAACGCGCCGGGCACCTTCGGCCACCTGCTGCGGTGGTTGTGGCGGGAGGACTCGCCGCTGTTGTTGCGTCCGCGCGCGCTGCCCGGCATGTGGCGCTGGGGCCTCAAGTTCCTGCTGGCCTCCCGCGCCGCGCCCTGGTGGGCGGCGACGGAGGCGAACGTGCGCCTCGGGCTCTACAGCGCCAACTGCCTGCGGCAACTGCGCGGACAGCTCGGCTTGCAATACCAGGCCATGAGCGTGGGCACGCTCAAGGTGTTCCGTGACGCGGAGTTCCTGGAGCGGTCCGATACGCTGGCCCGCTCCCTCGCGCCCCTAGGCCTGAGGCATCGCGTCCTGAGTCGCGCCGAGGCAGTGGCGCTGGAACCGATGCTGGAAGCGGCGCCAGGACTCACGGGCGCGATCCACTACTCCGAAGACGAGAGCGGCGATGCTCACGCATTCACTCGCGCAGTGGAACAGCAGGCCCGCGCCGTCGGCGTGGATTTCCTCACGGATACGGCGGTGACGGGCTTCGCATCGCAGGCTGGCAAGGTCACGTCCGTGCGCACGGCACGCGGCGAGTTCCAGGCGGACGCCTATGTGCTCGCCGCCGGCTCTTACACTCCGGCGCTGGCGGCGCCGCTGGGACTCGACCTTCCGATCTATCCCGTGAAGGGTTACTCGGTGACGCTGAACCTGCGCGACCCGAAGCGCCGGCTGGGGATGCCGCTGGTGGACTTCGAGCGCAAGATCGTCGTGACGCCCCTGGGCCAGCGGCTCCGGATCGCAGGCACCGCCGAGTTCACCGGCTTCGACACTTCGCTAAACCCGCGGCGCGGTGCAGCCGTGCTGAAGCATGCCTTGCAACTCCTGCCGGAAGTGGCGGAGCAGCTGGAGGGGGTGGAACATTGGGCAGGTTTGCGGCCCATGAGTTGCGACGGGCCGCCGCTCGTGGGCGCCACCCGCTATCCGAACCTCTACATCAACTCCGGACACGGTCCGCTGGGGCTGACCCTCGCTGCGGGCTCGAGCCGCGCGCTTGCGGACCTCATGGCCGGCCGTGCGCCGGCGCTGGATCTCGCCTGCTATTCGCCCAGCCGCTTCTCGCGCTGAATGCTACTCGCCGCTCCTGGCGGCATCGGCGCGGGTGTAGGTAGCGACACCGGGCATGTCCAGGCTCGCGGGCTTGCCGAATGCGTCCAGCCCGAAGGTGACGTAGCTCTTTCCGAAGTAGGCATAGTCCCATTGCACCTGGAAGGTGTCGTGGTGCCAGTGTTTGAGTTCGCCCGTGAGGCGCTTGCTGGCGCGCAGGCGCAGCCTGCCGTTTTCCAGCGTGACGCGCACGTCGCCGTAGAGCTCGTTGCTGTAGCGCCCGGCGTACTCCGCCAGCGGTAGCGGCGCCGCGCCGGGCTGGCGGGTCTTCTCCAGCGCAGCCTGGGCGGCGCGGTCCGCCGCGTAGGCGGGAGCCACCGCCTTCAGCACCCTCGTGCTCCAGTCCTTGTCCGGCCTCCCGTCGTAGGCATCCACCACGCGCCACACCAGCGCCATGGGCAGCCAGCTCTGGTCCATGTTGCTCAGCACCACTACGCCCAGGTGCCGGGAGGGCACCATGCCGAGCCCCGCGCTCATGCCGTCGATATGCCCGGAGTGCCACACCACCTTGGTGCCGGCATAGTCCTGCAGGAAGAACCCGAGGCCGTAGGCGTAGAAGCGGCTTTCCGGGTTGAGGGCGCTCAGGAACTTCGCCTCGCCGTCCTTGCCGCCGATCAGCATCTGCGGCGTCTCCATCTCCTCCACCGTCTCCGGACTCAGCAGTTGCTTGCCCTCGTACCGTCCGTCCGCCAGCAGCATGCGCAGCCACTCCGACATCTCGCGCACGCTGGAGTTGATGGCCCCGGCGGGATCGATGTTGTCGGTGTTGTCCCAGGCGATGGGCTGCAGGCGCCCGTCGATCTCCGCGTGGGGCGCAGCCACGTCGGCGCCGGGCTTGAAGGCCCGGATGCTGGTGTTGCTGGTGTCCATGTGCAGCGGAGCGAAGAAGCGCGCACGCACGTAGTCGCCCCACGCCGTGCCGGTCAATGCGGGCACCACCTCGCCTGCGGCCATGTAGAGGCTGTTGCTGTAACAGAACTGGGAACGGAAACCGTAGGCGGGCTTCTGGTAGCGCAGGCGCGCGATGATCTCCTCGGAACTGAAGTCGGTGCCGTACCAGACGCCATCCTCGCCGCAGGTGCCGCTGCGATGGCTGAGGAGGTCGCGCAACGTCACCTCACGTGTCACGTAGGGGTCGTACATCTGGAAGCCCGGCATGAGGGAGGCTACCGGATCGTCCCAGTCGAGCTTGCCGGCATCCACCAGAGTGCCGAGCGCTGCGACGGTGAAGGCCTTGGTGTTTGAGCCGATGCCGAACAGCGTGTCGCCATCCACCTTGTCCGGCGCCTCCAGGTTGCGCCGGCCGAAGCCCTGCACCCACACCACCTTGTCGTCCTTCACCACGGCGATGGCGAGGCCCGGCACTTTCCAATCCGCCATGGCGTGCTGGATATAGGTGTCCAAGCCCTTGAGCTCGGGTGGCGGCTCGTCCGCGGCCAGGGCAGCCGGGAGGGACAGCAGGCAGGCGAGGGCGACAAGGATGCGTGCGAGACCCATGCGACGACTCCCTTCGATCTTTAGTTAGAGTGCGAACGTTCGTGTAATCAGCCCAGTGCCGCTGAAGCTACGCGGTTTTTGGGGTATAAACTAGCTCAAGGAAGCATCCGGTGGGGGCACCGGACGTGCTTTGAGGGATCAGAGGGAGCGCCGAGCGGCCGGAAGGGTCGGTCGCCGGTGTGGGACGATGAGTCCGTTTCCAGTTCAGGGAAGATCCACGCCGACCAGCCTCGACGCCGCTGCGCGTGCCGCAACAGTGGGGGAGAGGCATGGCCAAGACCGCATTCAGGCCGGACGACACGACCACCGATATCCGCAATGCGCTCCAGCAGGAGCGCAGGATCAAGTCCGACTTCACCTCCAACATCCGCGACGGCGCCAGGCTCTACGGCCGCGCACGTGCCTGTCTGCAGTGGCTGTTCGAGGACGTGCAGGCCAAGCGCCCACTCGACCTCGACATCGCCAAGGAGGTCGTGCAGGCCATCTTCGACAGCCTGGCCAAGAACCCCAATGTGCTGCTGTGGATCACCAACCTGCAGTTTCCGCAGGAGGCCAATGCCTGCCACAACTTCAACGTGGCGGTGCTGTCCATGGTGTTCGGCCGGCATCGCGGCATGAGCCGCAGTGATGTCATGGCGCTCGGCCTCGGCGGCATGCTGCATGACCTCGGCAAAGCCCACCTGCCGTCTTCCATACTGGAACGACCCTCGCGACTCACGCCGGATGAGATGCAGGTCGTCCGGCGCCATGCGGAGCAGGGCCACGACATGCTCGATGCCGGCCAGCTCACCAAGCCGGTGCTGGACATCGTCCGTTACCACCACGAGCGCGCCGACGGCAGCGGCTACCCCGAAGGCCTGTTCGGAGGCAGCCTGCCGGACCTGCCGCGCATGGTTGCCATCGCCGACGCCTACGACAGCATGACCGGCGGCTACTACCGCCGTCCCATGACGCCTACCGGCGCATTGCGGGTGCTCAAGAACCAGGCCGGCGAGGAGTACGGCGTGGAACTGGTGGAGGAATTCATCCGCTGCCTGGGCACCTACCCCGTGGGCAGCCTGGTGGAGCTGAACTCCGGCTCGGTGGTGATGGTGGTGGGCTCCAACCCCAGCGCGCGGCTCAAGCCCCTGATCATGTTCGTGCGCAACGAGGAAGGGCGGCTGGAGCGTCCCCGCATGCTCAACGACCTGTCCAAGTACTCCGATGAGGAGCTGGCGGAACGCTGGGGCATCCAGCGGCTGGTGGACCCGCTCGATTATGGGATCGACATGTGGCAGGTCATCCTGGAAGAGATCCAGTTCTAGTCCACGACTCGCCATGCCCCGCGGTGCCGCCGGGTGCCGATGGGCGGCCTTGGGCCTGACCGGCCAAATTAGGTAAAATCCCCCCGACCGATATCCCATTCGCCACGGCTCCGGCCCTGGCCGGCTCGGAGCCGGCCTGAGCCCCGCCTGCAGTTCCAAGGACCGACGATGCGCCGCAAGGTAAACGTGTCTGAACTCGTGATCGGCATGTACGTGGCCGAGCTGGACAAGCCCTGGGACAAGAGCTCGTTCCTGTTCCAGGGCTTCGGCATCGAGACCGACGAGGACCTGGCGAAGCTGCGCGAGGAGTGCCAGTTCGTCTACATCGACGAGGTGCAGTCCACGCCGGCCTCCCTCAAGGCGCCTGCGCCGCGCCCGGTCACGGGCGGCGGCGTGAGCACCACCATCACCAGCCGCGGGCCGGCAGACGCGACTCCCTTCAAGCGCGAGATGAAGGAGGTGGTGCAGGCCCAGCAGATGGCCCGTACCAACATCAGCCGGGTACTGGACGAAGCGCGCCTCGGCAAGACGCTGGACACCAAGGAGACCAAGGGCGCCGTCACTCAGATGGTGAGCGCGGTCACCGCCAACCCGAACTCCATGCTCTGGCTTGCGAACCTGCGCCTCAAGCACGAGCGCACCGCCAGCCACTGCCTCAACTCCGCGATCCTGTGCATCGCCTTCGGCAAGCATATCGGCCTCTCCGAGGTGGACCTCAACATACTGGGGCAGGGCGCCATGCTGCATGACATCGGCAAGGTGCGCGTGCCTCCGGCCATCCTCGACAAGGCCGGCGGGCTCACCGAGGCCGAGCAGCAGGTGGTGCGCAAGCATCCCGTCGATGGCGAGGCGGTCCTTAAGCTCACCCGCCAGCTGCCCGACAAGGTGCTGGAGATCGTGCGTCACCACCACGAGCGCATAGACGGCAAGGGCTATCCCGACGGCCTCGCCGGCGACGCGGTACCGCTGGGCGCGCGCATCGTCGGCATGGTGGATACCTACGACAGCCTCACCAGCGAGACCCCATATCACGCGGCACTCACGCCGGCGGATGCACTCGCCGTGCTGCGCACGGAAGGCGCCGATGCCTATGGCAAGGATCTGGTGCAGGAGTTCATCCGCTGTCTCGGCATCTACCCGATCGGCAGCTTGGTGCAGTGCAACAACGGCGCGCTGGCGGTGGTGGTGTCCTCCACGCCGGCCTCACGCCTCAAGCCCGTGATCATGGTGGTGCGCGACGAGCGCGGCAAGGAGACGCGGCCGCGCATGCTGCTCAGCCTCGCCACGATGGATGCCAGCCTGGTGACGCGGTGGGGCCTCAAGGGCAACGTGGATCCCAAGGCGCACAACGTGGACCTCTCCGCCATCATCGCGGAAGAGACCGGCACCTGATCGTCCCGGCGGCAACCCGCCGCCGGCATGCACGAGCATCGGGTGATCACCCGATGCCTCCGACCTGAAACACCGCGCTCCAGACGGCTCTGTGCACGGCAGCACAGAAACAGCCGGCAGCACCCTGTAGTTTCGCTTTCGAGCACACAAGAAATACAGGAGTGCCGCACATGCTTTACTGGACTGGAGTGTTCCTCGTAATCGCCATCATCGCCGCCATCTTCGGTTTCGGCGGGATCGCCTCGGGCGCGGTGGGCGTCGCGAAGGTGTTGTTCTTCATCTTCGTCGTGTTGT
Organism: Gammaproteobacteria bacterium; assembly: GCA_036383255.1. Taxonomy (NCBI): domain Bacteria; kingdom Pseudomonadati; phylum Pseudomonadota; class Gammaproteobacteria; species Gammaproteobacteria bacterium. Next base: position 105,548 of record DASVOS010000009.1, read on the forward strand.
TCCTGCTGTCCCTCGTGTTCGGCATCTCGCGCCGTGGCCGGCCCAAGATCTGACGGCCGGATCCGGCGGACAGGCATCATCAACCATGCAAACGACAGGAGAAATGAGATGAGTGCTAACAACGGCCTGATACCGCAGGCGAGCAAGGAGAAGCTGCTTGCCGACTTCGAGGCCCTCATCGCGGACACGGAAGAGCTGCTGGGTGCCACAGCGAACCAGGGCGGCGAGAGGCTGGCGGCGCTGCGCAACAAGATGACCAACCGCCTGGAGGAGGCCAAGACCCGCATCACCGATGCGGAGCAGCGGGTGATGGAACGCACGCGCGCTGCTGCCAAGGCCACCGATACCTACGTGCAGGAGAACCCCTGGCAATCGGCGTTCATCGCCGGCGGCGTAGGCTTCGTGCTCGGCTTCCTGCTGACCCGGGGTTCGTCGTCGAGATGACGATGGAAGCGGGGCAGCTGGGAGTAGGCGCTGCGGCGCCGCGGCCAGGCGTGCTGGCCTCGGCCAAGACCTTCCTCGCGACCCTCGTCGCGATCGTCGGCACGCGCCTGGAGATTCTCGCCACCGAGCTGGAGGAGGAGCGGCTGCGTCTGGGCTCGATCGTGGCTTGGGCCGCCTGCACCTTGCTATTCGCTGCATTGGCACTGATCTTCCTGTCGTTGCTGGTGGTCGTGGTGTTCTGGGACGACCACCGCGTGGCGGCACTGGTGTGTGTCTCGCTCGCGTACCTGCTGCTCGGCGGCGTGTCGGCCACCCAGCTCTACAAGCGGCTGATGCGCCGCTCGCCGCTGTTCGCCGCCACCCTGGATGAACTGCGCAAGGACCAGGTGGGGCTGCAGCCGTGAAATCCCCGCGGGATGGCCGGCTGGCGGCCCTGCGGCGCCGGCGAGCGATGCTGGTGGACCGTGCCGCGGACGAGCGGGCCACCTTGGCGGCGGCGCGGGAACGGCTGGAACATCCCCTCCACTGGTTCGACGTCGGTATGGACCTCGCGGGTTCCTTGCGTACCGGCCCCAAGGTCATGGGCATCCCCGCCTTCGCTGGCATGCTGGCACTAAGCTCCCGCTTGCCGCGGTTGAGGACTTGGCTCGCGCGCGGTCTGATGGTCTACCAGGTCGGGCGTTTCCTGCACTCACATCTCGGCCAGAGGACGCAGGCGCTGCACTGAGCGGCGGTGAGGCGTGGGACTCAGGTGATCACCTGACGATATGTCCCGCGTCCTTGTGAGTTACTGCACGGAAATTATCTTCCCGCACGCACATGATGTCCCATAGGTACCCGGACACCGTGTACCCGCCCACCCGCCGATGAACCTGAAATAACGGATAAAGCTGCAAGGAGCACATGATGAAAACCCTGATCAAGATCACCACCGCCACGGCCGCCGCTGCGATGCTGGCCGCCGCCATCGGCTGCGCGGACCATGCCACCCGCGACAACGCCGGCTACGGCGCCACGGACCAGTCGACGACTTCCTCTGACCAGTCAGTCGCGTCCACCGGTACTTCCGACCAGTCGTCGGCCACCAGCACGAACAGTGCGGTGGTGGACGATGTGACCCTCACCAACAACGTGCAGGCCACCCTGGCGAACACCCCGGGCGTGAAAGCCAACCAGATCACCGTGCAGTCCAGTGACGGCGTGGTGACGCTGCGCGGCGACGTGGACAGCCAGGATGCCGCCAACGCGGCCGTACAGGCCGCCCAGGGCGTGAACGGCGTGTCTTCGGTGCAGAACCAGCTCAACGTCTCCGGCTCCCAGCCTCCGCGCTGACTTCCGTCACCGCCGGGAGCCTACGCTTCCGGCGGTGACTGTCCGGACGGGCGGGGGACGTGTGTACCCTGCTGCGGCCCGGCACGACTCATCCCAAACCTATAAGGAGCATCTTCAATGAAGCCCATAAGAACGTTTTCCGTCATGTTGGTAGCCTCGACCATGCTGCTCAGCCTTGCGGGCTGCGCCACCGACCATGAGGACATGAACCGCCGCGTCACCACCACGACCACCACCACGACCACCGGTCCCAACGCCACGGCCCAGGCCGGCGACGTGGATGACCTCACCCTCGCCAACAACGTGCGCGCCACGCTCGCGAGCACGCCTGGCGTGGACTCCCACTACATCAACGTGGATGCCGACGAAGGCGTGGTGACCCTGAGTGGCGACGTGCCGAGCTCTGCCATGGCCACCGCGGCGATCTCCGCGACCCAGAGCGTGGCCGGCGTGCGATCGGTCCACAGCGATCTCAACATCAACAACCCGCCGCGCTAATACGCAGCTAGACATGAAAGAGGCCGCCGCCGGTGATGCCGGCGGCGGCCTCATGCTTTTCGAGGATCCTCAGCGGGGCGCCACGTAGCCGCCTGCGACACCATGGGGCGACAGCACGACCTGCCAGAGCTGGTTCTTGCGGGCCCGGAACGAGGCGGCGCAGGAGCTGAGGTAGAACATCCACATGCGGCGGAAGGTCTCGTCGAAGCGCTCCTGCAGGATGCCCCAACTGCGCAGGAAGTTCTCGCGCCAGGCGAGGAGGGTGCGATCGTAGTGCACGCCGAAGTTGTGCCAGTCTTCCATCACGAACAGGCCCTCGGTGGCCTCGCCGATCTGGCGGATGGAAGGCAGCATGCCGTTCGGGAAGATGTACTTGGCGATCCAGGGGTCGGTCTCATGCACGCTGAGGTTGCTGCCGATGCTGTGAAGCAGGAACAGGCCGTCGTCCGTCAGGCAACGCCGCGCCACTTCCATGTAGGTGCGGTAGTTCTTGTAGCCCACATGCTCGAACATGCCGATCGAGAACACACGGTCGAAGCGCTCGTCCAGCTCGCGGTAGTCCATGAGCCGGAACTCCAGCGGCAAGCCGCGACAGAGCGCGCGCGCATAGACCGCCTGCTCCTGGGACACCGTGACGCCGACGCCGCTGATGCCGTAGCGTTCGGCTGCCAGCCGCAGGGCTTCGCCCCAGCCGCAGCCGATGTCCAGCACCCGCATGCCGGGTTCAAGGCCGAGCTTGCGGAACACGAGCTCGAGCTTGGCCTCCTGGGCTGCATCCAAGTCGCGGGCCTCGGCCCAATAGCCGCAGCTGTACACCAGGCGCCGGCCCAGCATGCGCCGGTACAGCTCCGTATCCAGGTCGTAATGGCGCCGGCCCACCTCGAAGGCCCTCGATCGGCTCTGCTGGTTAAAGAGCCGTGCCCGCAGTGCGGCCAGCTTGAGGTCCCAGGTGGGATGGTCATCGAGCCTGGCCATGAGCAGCCGGTAGACCATCCCGTCCAGGTCTTCAGAGTCCCACCAGCCCTCCATGTAGGACTCGCCCATGCCCACGGAACCATGGGCCAAGACCCGCTGGTAGAAGCCGGAGTGGTGGACCTGGATGTCCCAGGGGTTGGGGCCGTCTATCTCGACGCCGACACCGGCCAGCAGCTTCTCGAATTCCCTCCGGTAAAGGGATCCCTGGGCATTGCCCGCGTGGCCGCGAGCACCGATCTGCATGTCCATTGCGCGAGACATCCTCGTGGGAAGAGTGACGATGGCTCACGATTGACCATTCCTGGGCTGGATGCTCGGTGCTCGGTCACAGATTGCCAGGGAGGGGTGACCGGATGGACGAGATGGGAATCAGATTGAGGGCGCTTTAGCCGCCTAAAGCACCTCCTGGACGTATCCCTATAATGCGCATAATGTATATTATGTAAGATTAATGAGGTATGGAGATGGGCAAGCGGCGGCTATGCGGGCGACACGCTGCCCTGTTCCACACATTGCAAGTTGATTAGAGAAATGAAACTCATCTGTTTGATATTTAATACTATTTATAACTCGCCACCGCTACCGTGACCCAAACAGAGTGATTAGGATTACTGATGAGATGGCGGGGAACTGCCCTGCTCCTGATTTGGCCTGAGAGCAGTGGAGGCGGGTGTGGACATACCGAAGCGAGGGCCTCTGCAAGTCGTCCTATAAAGCTTTAGGGAGCCGGCGCTTAGATGCGAAAGCTGAGCGAGTTTGGATGTGCATGTCAGACCGGCCTGGCGCATTCCTGCTCACACTGTGCGGAGCGGAGCCAAGCCTCTACAATGGGCGCCCGCATCGACGCGGCACGGTCCTCGGGCGACTGATGTCAGAAGAAAAACGCACCTTCGACCGCATCGAGACCGAACACTCGATCCGCATCCTCTGCGAGGACGGCAGCAGCTTCCCGGCCATCGCCGCCAACATCTCCCTGACAGGGCTCCAGATCCTCTGCGACCAGCCCACCATGGACCGGATCAGCCCCCATGGCCTGGAGACCAAGGCCGCCCATGACGTGCCCATTCGGGTCCGGGTTACGGTCCCGGACATGCCCGAGAACCAGTCCAAGCTGGGCCTGTTCGGCCGGGTGGTCTCGGTCCGGGCAGGGGGCCAGGATGAGTTCCGGATCGGTGTCCAATTCACGGATTTCGAGCCGGGCAGCTACAACGCCCTCGAGCATTATCTCGACACGCATCTATAGAAAAGCGTAGCTTCCACAAACAGGTCCGGGAGGCTCCTTCAGGGGGAGCAAGCCCGGCACGGATGAGGGGGCCGGACGCCGTCGCGTTCCGGCTGTCATCGGATTGCCCGTCCCCGCGTCCCATCCCAAGGTTTCCCCTGCGGAGCATGACGATGACGACTGCCGGCAAGCGGACTGCACTCTTCCTCCTGGTGGCCACGGCGATGGCCAGCTGCGGCAAGGCCCCTGCCCCCGCCCCGGCGGCCGTGACCACGGCGGCGCCCGCCGCCAAGCCGGCGCCCTCCTACGCCGCCCAACACCTGGACGACTACGCGCGCGTGCAGCTCACCGCAGACCTCTCCGGCTTCGATGCCCAGCAGAAGCAGATGCTGCTCAAGCTCATCGAGGCGGGCGACGTGATGGACCGCATCTTCTGGCAGCAGACCTATGGCGACAAGGACACGCTGCTGGCCGGCATCAAGGATCCGGCCACCCGCACCCTGGTCGAGTACAACTACGGCCCCTGGGACCGCCTCAATGGCGATCATCCTTTCGTCGCCGGCGTCGGCAAGAAGCCGCTGGGCGCGAACTTCTATCCAGCGGACATGACCGAGGAGGAGTTCAAGCAGGCCAAGTTGCCGGGCAAGGACGGTCTCTACACGCTGCTGCGGCGCGATGCCAAGGGCGGGCTCATGGTGGTGCCGTACCACGAAGCCTACAAGGATGACCTGGCGCATGCCTCGGACCTCCTCAACCAGGCCTCAGCGCTCTCCTCAAATCCCGGCCTGCGCAAGTACCTCTCGCTGCGCGCCCAGTCGCTGCGCACCGACCAGTACCAGGAGAGCGACTTCGCCTGGCTGGACATGAAAGACAACGCGGTGGACACCATCATCGGGCCCATCGAGACCTACCAGGACGCCCTGTTCGGCTACAAGACCTCCTATGAGTGCTTCGTGCTGCTGAAGGACACGGAATGGTCCGCCAAGCTCGCGCGCTTCACCGCCCTGCTGCCGCAACTGCAGAAGGACCTGCCGGTGCCACCGAAGTACAAGCAGGAGAAGCCCGGCAGCGATTCCGACCTCGGCGCCTACAACGCGATCTATTACGCGGGCGATGCCAACACCGGCGCCAAGACCATTGCCGACAACCTGCCGAACGACGAGGAAGTGCAGCTCAAGAAGGGCACGCGCCGCCTGCAGATGGAGAACGTGATCCATGCCAAGTTCGACAAGATCATGGTGCCGATCGCCAAGGAGCTGATCGTGCCGGAGCAGCTCAACCATGTGACCTTCGAGGCATTCTTCCAGAACACCATGTTCCACGAGGTGGCGCACGGCATCGGCATCAAGAACACCGTCAACAAGAAGGGCACGGTGCGCCTGGCGCTCAAGGACTACGCCGGAAGCTTCGAGGAAGGCAAGGCCGACGTGCTGGGCCTCTACCTCGTGGAATGGCTTGCTGACCACGGCGAGCTGGACAAGGCCAAGCTCGAGGACAACTACGTGACCTTCCTGGCCGGCATCCTGCGCTCGGTGCGCTTCGGCGCCAGCGACGCCCACGGCAAGGCGAACATGGTGCGCTTCAACTTCTTCAGCCAGATGGGCGCGTTCAGCCGCGACCCGGCGAGCGGCCGCTACAAGGTGGACCCGGAGAAGATGCACGCGGCGGTTAAGGCGCTCGCCGCCAAACTCCTCACGATCCAGGGCGACGGCGACTACGCCGCCGCCAAGAAGCTGACTGATGAGCAGGGCGTGATCCAGCCGGAACTGCAGGCGGACCTGGATAGGCTATCCAAGGCCAACATCCCCGTGGATGTCGTGTTCGAACAGGGGCCAGCGGTACTAGGCCTCAGCGAGAATGCGGCACCGGCTCCAGCGACAGCCGGCCACTGATTACCTCACGACCGTATCAATGACAATGGCGAGCGGCTCATCGCTCGCCTTCTTCCATTCGCCCTGCCCCATCAAGTCGCCGGCATGGGGTTCGGCGGTGCCGGTCTTCGAGACTCGCGCGCTCACGACCACGTCTCCGTAGGCCGAGAGCACGCGGCCGGGCATGACCGAGTCCTGATCGCTCAGGCTGATGTCCGCCGGCAGTTCCGAGAGCTTAAGGCGCCGCGCCGCCAGCGGCGGGCCGCCCGCCTGCCCTTTCGGCCGCGCATACACGAACACCGCGGCATCGGGCGAAAGCTTCGCCGCCAGCGCCGCGGCAAGGCTCAGGCGTAGCCGGATGCCCGTGGCGGCTGCCGTCGTGGGCGTGCCGCCCGCTTCGGTGATCATGCGCGAGATGTAGGCGCGGTAGTCCGCGGGTGGATCCTGGGCCAGGATGCCGTTCCAGCGCTTCACCGCCAGCGCCTTGTCGCCCCGCTGCTCGGCGGCGAGACCGCCGTACCAGAGCGCCTGCACGTTGGCGGGCTGCAAGGTGAGCACCTTCTCGAAGAGCGGCGCTGCCTTGTCCATGAACAGGTCCGGCTCTGCGAGGGTCACCGCTTCCGCATACGCCGCCAGGACCTCAGGGTCGGCATCGCGGGTGAGCTCGCGCGCATGCGAGAAGGCCTGCAACGCATCGCCGTAGCGGCCCATGATCATGTACGAATGGCCGAGCATCTCCCAGCCCTTGAGGTCGTCTTTGCCTTCCGGTGTCTGCAACCGCGTGGCCAGGTCCGCCACCATCTGCAGCACCGCTTCGCGGGACGCCACGTCCACGCCTTCGGCCCCTACGCGCCAATTGCCATAGAACCAGTAGAGAGAACCCGCCAGCGCCAATAGGCCCGCGAAGATGATGCCCGCGGTGACCCGCCGCGGCTGGACGCCGCGCGAAGCGGGTTCATCCGCGCCGGCGGCAGCCAGGTCCGCTTCCAGGTCGCGCTGCGCGGCCGCGTGATCTTCCGTCGAGAGGCGGCCGGTTTCCAGGTCCTGCTCGAGTTCGGCGATACGTGCTGCATGCACCTCGCGGTTCGCTGCGGCGGCGCCTGCCATGGGCTTCACGCCTGCCCGCCACAGCGGCAGTGCCAGCGCGAGGCCGGCGGCGAGGATCATGGCTCCGGCGACGGCGAAGAACATCACGACGAACCTTCCTCCGCACTGGCGCGGCGGCGCACTACCCGCGCCACGACGGTGAGCGCCAGCAACAGCAGGATGAAAGGGCCTGCCCACAAGAGCGCAGTGCTGCCCCGCACCGGCGGCTTGTAGAGCACGAAGTTGCCGTAGCGGCTCACCATGTACTGCCGGATCTCGGCCTCGGATCTGCCCGCTTCCACCATCCCATGGATCTGGCGCCGGAAGTCCGCCGCTAATTCCGCGTTGGAATCCGCCACGGTCTCGTCCTGGCACACCAGGCAGCGGAACTCGTGGGTGAGCTGCTCGTAGCGCGCCTGCAGCGCGGGATCGGCGAAGGGAGGCTCGCTGTCGATGGCGAGGGCCAAGCCCGCGTACAGAAGTGCGAGGATGGCGAACGCAGCCCTCACGGCTCCGCCTGCAGCTGCTTGAGCATGGGGACGAGCCGCGTCTCGATGATCTCAGGCGTGATCGGGCCGATGTACTTGTCTCGGATCATGCCGTGCTTGTCCACCAGGAAGCTCTCGGGCGCACCGTACACGCCCCAGTCGATGGCCACGTCGCCGCTGGCATCGAACAATACTGCGGTGTAGGGGTCGCCGTCCTTCTCCAGCATGGCCAAGGCCGCCTGGGGGTCGTCGTGGTAATCCAAGCCGTAGATCGGCAGCAGCTTGCGCGCCGCCAGCTCCACCAGCACCGGATGTTCCTCGTGGCAGGCCACGCACCAGGCGCCCCATACGTTGAGCAGCGTCACCTGGCCCTGGAACAGGCCCTGGTCGAGCCGCTTGTCCGGTTGCTTGAGTTCCGGCAAGGAGAAGGCCGGGGCCGGCTTGCCGATGAGGGGGGATTCCACCTTGCTGGGATCCAGGAACAGGCCCCGGGCGAACAGGCCGATGAGGAACAGGAGCACCAGTCCCGGCAGGATGAAGGGCGTGTATTGGGCGAGCTTTTTCATGCGTACTCTGCGCGTGCGGGGGTCTCGCGCGTGCGGCGGTAACGGCGGTCGCTGGCGGCGAGGATGCCCCCGAGCATCATCAACAGGCCGCCCAACCAGATGAAACGCACCAGGGGCTTGTACTGGATGCGCACGCTCCAGGTACCCTGGTCCAGGGGATTGCCCAACGCTATATAGAAGTCGCGGAACAATCCCGGCTCGATGGCCGCCTCGGTGGTCTCGGTGGTGGTGAAGGCGCGTTTCTCGGGACGCATCTCCGCCACCGCACGGCCTTTGTGGCTCACCCGGAAGATGCCCTGGCGGGCTTCATAGTTAGGCCCGGTCTCGGGATGCACGCCTTCGAAGCTGAAGTCGTAGCCCGCGACGCTTGCAGTCTCACCCGGACGCATCACCCGGTCCTGCTCGATGCCCAGCAGGCTGGTGACGCTGATGCCCAGCACCAACGCCGCAGCACCCAGGTGCGCCACACACATGCCGAGGGTCGCACGGGACAGGGTCGCGTGACGGCCCTGCCGGCGGCGGCGCAAGTACGCGAGCGGCTCGATGAACGCGCTGCCGCCGATCCACACCGCCAGCAGCGCTCCTGCCCCCAGCATCAACGCGCCTTCCCCATGCATGAAGACGAGCGAGACGACGCCGGCCAGGAGCGCGGCGATGCCGGCGATGCGCAGGGTCCGGGCCGTGGCAGCGGGATCACCATGTTTCCAGCGTACGTAGGGGCCGATGCCGAGCAGGATCAGGAACGGCAGCATCACCGGCACGAACACTGCGTCGAAGTACGGCGGACCCACCGAGAGCTGGCCCAGGCCGAAGGCATCCATGAATAGCGGGTAGAGCGTGCCTAGCAGCACCGAGGCGGCCGCCACCACCAGGAAGATGTTGTTGAGCAGTAGCAGCGTCTCGCGGGAGAAGGCCTCGAAGCCGCCGCCGCGCGCGAGCGTCGGCGCACGCCAGGCATAGAGCGTCAGTGCCGCGCCCACGAACACTCCGATCATGGCCAGGATGAAGATGCCGCGCTTGGGGTCGCTGGCGAAGGAATGCACCGAGATCAGCACGCCGGAGCGGACCAGGAAAGTGCCGAGCAGGCTGAGGGAGAACGCGGCGATGGCGAGCAGCGCGGTCCAGTTCTTGAACGCCCCGCGTTTCTCCGTCACCGCCAGGGAGTGCACCAACGCGGTACCCACCAGCCAGGGCATGAAGGAGGCATTCTCGACGGGGTCCCAGAACCACCAGCCGCCCCAGCCGAGCTCATAGTAGGACCACCAGCTGCCGAGGGTTATGCCGAAGGTGAGGAACAGCCAGGCGATGAGCGTCCATGGCCGCGACCAGCGCGCCCACACGGGATCCATGCGGCCACCCAGCAAGGCTGCCACCGCGAATGCGAAAGCCACCGAGAACCCCACGTAGCCCATGTAGAGCATCGGCGGGTGGATGGCCATGGCCGGGTCCTGCAGGATGGGGTTGAGGTCCCGCCCCTGCTCCGCCGCCGGCAGTAGGCGCGTAAAGGGATCTGAGGTTGTGAGCATGAACAGGCAGAAGCCCAGGGTGACGAGGCCCATCACGCCGAGCACGCGGCCCGCGAACTCCTGGGGCAGGTGCCGGCTGAAGCGCGCCACCGCCAGGGTCCACAGTGCCAGCACAGTTACCCACAGGAGCAGCGAGCCCTCGTGGGCGCCCCACACCGCGGTGATGCGGTAGGGCCAGGGCAGCGCCACGTTGGAGTTCTCCGCCACGTACGCGACGGAGAAGTCGCTCGTGAGGAAGCTGTAGACCAGCGCCGCGAACGCGCCCAGCACGAATGATGCCTGGGCCACCGCCGCCGGCCGGACAACGGCGAGCCACACGCCGTCACGGCGCTGGGCGCCGGCGAGGCCGAACCAAGCCTGGGCCGCAGCAAGGCCGAGCGCAAGGATCAGGGCGAGGTGGCCGAGTTCGGGGATCATCGGAGATCTTTCAATGGAACAGCGGCGGCCATTCTAACCCGGCCGCCGCCGTCTTCTCTCGATGAGCGTTCTTACTTGTGCTTCTGGAGGTCGCCGCGGATGTAGTCCACCACAGCCTGCAGGTCCGCATCCGAGAGCGTGCCTTTCCAGGCGGGCATCGGCATCTGCAGCTCCTTGAAGTGCTTGTCCGCGCCGCTGCGGCCGTCGCGCACCGTGGCGAGCACGTCATCGCGCTTGCCCGACAGGAACTTGTCCCCCTTGAGCGCCGGTGCGAGTCCCGTGGTGCCCTGCCCTTCGCTGCCATGGCAGCTCGCACAGTTCGCCTTGAACACCGCTTCGCCGCCGTTGGCATGGGCCACGGTCACCTGGAACAGGGCCGCGAGCATCAGGGCACCGGCCATCGATCCTTGCATGCGCATATCGTCTTCCTCCTCACTTGTCTGACTTCAGGGTTTGCTCTCGTCCTCGGCTGCGGCCTGCTGCTTCGCCTTGCGGATCGCGGCAGCCACCTCCGGCGGCATGTACTTCTCGTCGTGCTTGGCCAGCACCTCGTCGGCGGTGAAACGGCCATCGGCGCCGAGGCTGCCGTGCACCACGATGCCCTGTCCCTCGCGGAACAGGTCCGGCAGGATGCCAGTGTAGGTGATGGGCACCGATTTCTGCATGTCAGTGAGGGCGAAGTGCACGGTCATGGTGCCAGACTCGCGCTGCACGCTGCCCATGGCCACGAGACCGCCCATGCGGAACGGCCGGCCGGCGGTGGCTGCGCCCGCGGCCACCTGGGTGGGCGTGTAGTAATAGAGGATGTTCTTGCGGAAGGCCGTGAGCCCGAACGCGACGGCGGTGCCGATGCCCAGCAGCAGCACGATCACGATGACGAGGCGGCGGCGGCGCGCGGGCGTCATGCGGCCCCCTTGCGGCGGCGGATGCCGTCCTTGACGCGCTTCAGGCGCCGGCCCGGTGCGAGCAGGTTCAACAGCACCACCGCTGCGGCGAGGGCGTAGGCCGGCCACACGTAGGCGGCGTAGCCACCCATGGTGAGGAACTCATGGAAGGAGCTCATGCGACCTCCGCCGCCCAGGCGGCGCCGCGCTCGCGTTCCAGCACTTCCGCCTGCACGCTGCGGGCGAGGCAGGCGGCGAACAGCAGGGTGAAGCCGAAGATCATGCAGAGCAGCGGCCACAGCATGCCGGGCGCGATGTCGGATCCCCGGCCCACGAACACCGTAGCGCCCTGGTGCAACGAGTTCCACCACACCACCGAGTAATGGATGATCGGCAGGTTCACAACACCGACCAGCGCCAGCACCGCCGCCGCGCGGTCGCCGCTGCGCGAGTCCTCGTAAGCGCGCTGCAGCGCGATGAACCCGAAGTACAGGAACAACAGGATCAATTCCGACGTGAGCCGCGCATCCCAGACCCAGTACGTGCCCCACATGGGCTTGCCCCAGAGCGCGCCGGTGACGAGCGCGAGGAAGGTGAAGGAGGCGCCGAGCGGGGCAGCGGCGGCGGCCACCGCATGGGCGAGCTTCATGCGCCAGACCAGTCCCACCGCCGAGGCGACGGCCAGGATGGCGTAACCCATCATAGACAGATAGGCGCTCGGCACGTGGATATAGATGATGCGGAAGCCGTCGCCCTGCTGGTAATCCGGTGGCGAGCTCCACAGCCCACCATAGAGTCCCGCCGCGATCAGCACTGCCGCGGGCCAGGCGAACCACGGTATGAGAAAGCCTGCCACGCGGTACAGGTAGGGTGGCGAAGCGAAACGGTGGAACCAGGCCCAGCCGTATTTGTTATTCAGCGCGGCCATCAGGACTCCAGGCTGACGCGCACCGCCGCGGCGATGGCGAAAGGTATCAGGGTGAGGCCGAGCGCCAGCAGCGCGGCCATGAGGTACAGCGCGCCTGCGGGGTCCTCACCATGTGCCGCCTGCGCCGCCGCCTGGGCGCCGAAGATCAGCACGGGTACCGCGAGCGGCAGCACCAGGATCGGCAGCAACATGCCGCTCTGGCGCAGGCCCACGGTGAGAGCGGCACCCACGGCACCCAGCAGGCTCAAGATAGAGGTGCCGAGCAGGAGACTCAAGACCAGCGTGCCCATCGCCTGCACGGGATAGTCGAGCATGAGACCCAGCAGCGGCGCGAGGATCACCAGCGGCAGTCCCGTGGTGAGCCAATGTGTCGCGACCCGCGCCAGCGCCGTGAGCTCGAGGGGCAGCGGCGCGAGCGCGAGCTGTTCGAGGCTGCCGTCCTCGAAGTCCCCTTTGAGCAGGCTCTCCTGTCCGATCAGACCCGCCAAGAGCGCCGCCGTCCATAGCACCCCAGGGGCGATGCTGCGCAGGAGCTCCGGCTGGGGCGAGAGCCCAAGCGGGAACAGTATCGTGACCAGGATGAAGAACATGGCCGGCGTCAGCACCTCGCCGCGCCGCCGGTAGGCGAGCTTGAGGTCCCGGACCAGGAGCGCGCTGACTGCGCGGCTCATGCGGCGGCCCTAAGTTCGAGGCGTTGCAGCGGCACGCCTTCCGGCGCGAGGGGCTGGTGGGTGGCGATGATGGCCATGCCACCCTGCCGGGCATGCCCGGCCAGCAGGCCGGTCACCAGGGCGGCGCCGTCCACATCCAGGCCGGTCAGGGGCTCGTCCAGGATCCAGATCCGGGTGCGTGCTCCCAGCAAACGGGCTAAGGCTGCGCGACGGCGCTGGCCCATGGACAGCTGAATCACCGGACGCCCCTGAGCCTCTTCCGGAAGGCCAAGACGGCTCAGGGCTTCCTGTGCTCCAATTTCTGAAGGATTACTTTTAATCGATTGATAAAAAACATAATTTTCTATCGAAGAAAGGTGGGATTTGAGCCCATTATGATGGCCAAGATAGGCCAAGCTACTCCGGTATTCCTCACTTCGCTGGATCGGTGTGCCGTTCCAGATCACCGTCCCCTCGTCAAGGCGTCCTACCCCCGCCACCGCCCGCATGAGGCTGGTCTTGCCGGAGCCATTTGGGCCGGCGAACTGCATGAGGGAACCGTCCGCGAGGCTGAAGGAGATGCCACGGCACAGGCAGCGCTCGCCGCGCCAGAGGCCGAGGTCTTGGGCTGCGAGCTCTTGGTTCATGGAGGTGTGCCCGGGGCCGGACTCGAACCGGCATGACCTTTCAGTCGAGGGATTTTAAGTCCCTTGCGTCTACCAATTCCGCCACCCAGGCAAAAGGGGCGCCAAGGGTACTGAGTGATTATTTGGAGGCTAGGGTCGGAATTGAACCGGCGTACACGGCTTTGCAGGCCGCTGCATGACCACTCTGCCACCTAGCCGTCTGGAACCTGAAAACCCCGGAAATCTACCACATAGAAGGGGTAATTTCAGGGTCTTGCGCTGAACATGAAGCCCTCGCCGGGGCTCCAACAAGCAAAAACCCCGGCGTGGCGGCCGAGGTTCTTGGTGGATCTGGAGCGGGAAACGAGGCTCGAACTCGCGACCTCAACCTTGGCAAGGTTGCGCTCTACCAACTGAGCTATTCCCGCATAAGGGCGACTATTCTAGGGCCCCCGGCGGGGGTGTCAAGGCGCAGGGGCGGGTTTCAGGCCCGTTTCAGCTCCGGCCAGGCTGCCAGCAGGTACATGCACATGGACCAGAGGGTGAGGCCCGCCGCCAGCACCAGCATGGCCACGCCAGCGCCGTACACGTCGAACTGCCCCAACGGGTTGCGGAACAGCATGAAGCCGATGGCCAGCATCTGCATGGTGGTCTTGACCTTGCCGACGAAGGACACCGCCACGTGCTTGGCCCGCCCCATCTCCGCCATCCACTCCCGGAGCGCCGAGATGGTGATCTCGCGGCCGACGATGATGATGACCGCCAGCGTCATCCACGTGGTGGTCTCGCGGGAGAGCAGCAACAGCAGCGAGGTGGCCACGATCAGCTTGTCCGCCACCGGATCCAGGAAGCGGCCGAAAGCGGAGCTCTCGTTGAAGCGCCGCGCGATGTAGCCGTCGAACCAGTCCGTCACGCCTGCCAGCGCGAAGATCGCGCAGCTCGCGAGGGGCGACCAGGTCCGCTCCATCATGAACACCGCCACCAGCACCGGGATGAGCGCGATGCGCAGCAACGTCAGCAGGTTCGCCCAGGTGAGTATCACGCCGTCTCCCTACTCTTCCGCGTGGAACAGTCCGTAGATGCGCTTGGCCAGCTCGCGGCTGATGCCGGGCACGCTGGCCAGGTCCTCGATGCCGGCGCGGGTCACGCCCTGCAGGCCGCCGAAGTGCTTGAGCAAGGCCTGCCGGCGCTTCGGCCCCAGCCCCCCGATCTCCTCCAGCGGCGAGGTGTTGCGCGCCTTGGCGCGCCGCTGCCGGTGACCGGTGATGGCGAAACGATGCGCCTCGTCACGGATCTGCTGGATGAGGTGCAAAGCCGGTGAGTCCGGAGGGAGTATAAGCGGGGCCTCCCGGCCGGACAAGAAAAGCTGCTCGAAGCCGGGCTTGCGGGTCGGGCCCTTGGCGATGGACGCCAGGAACACCCCCTCCACCTGCAGTTCCTCCAGCACCTTCTCCGCCTCGTGCAGCTGGCCCTTGCCACCGTCGATGAACAGCACATCCGGCACCAGGCCCTCGCCCTTCTTGAGGCGGGTGTAGCGGCGCGTCAGGGCCTGGCGCATGGCGCCGTAGTCGTCTCCGCCCTCCACGCCCTCGATGTTGAAGCGCCGGTAGTCGGACTTGCGTGCACCCTCGGTGTCGAACACCACGCAGGAGGTGACGGTCCCCTCGCCCATGGTGTGGCTGACGTCGAAGCACTCCAGGCGGGTCGGCATCTGCTCCAGCTCGAGCGCCTCCTGCAGCGCTTCGAAGCGCCGGCGCATGCCGGCGTCCATGGCCAGGCGCAGCGACAGCGCCTGCTCTGCGTTGACCCGCGCCATCTCCACCTGGCGGCGGCGCTCGCCACGCACGCTGTCGCGGATCTCCACGGAGTGGCCCGATTGACCCGTGAGAGCCTCGGCGACGACTTCCGCATCCTCGATGGGTTCGGCCACCACTATCACCGCCGGGATGTCGCGGCCCAGGTAGTACTGGGGCAGGAAAGCATCCAGCACGGCGGCGGTGCTCTCCTCGCCACTGACGCGGGGGTGGAAGACCTGGTTGCCGAGCTGGCGCCCGGAGCGCACGAACATCACGGTCACCGCAGCCACGCCGGCGCGCGCGGCGGCGGCCACCACGTCATAGTCGCCGCCCTCGCCGGAGATGTGCTGGTGCTCCGCGGTGCGGCGCAGGCTCGCGATCTGGTCGCGATAGCGGGCGGCGAGCTCGAACTCGGTGCGGGCCGAGGCCTGCTCCATGCGCTCGACCATCGCTTCCACCACCTCACCGGTCTTGCCCTGCAGGAACATCACCGCATTCTCGGTGTCCCGGGCGTAGTCCTCCTGGGACACGAGACCCACGCAGGGGGCCGAACAGCGCTTGATCTGGTACTGCAGGCAGGGCCGGCTGCGGTTGCGGAAGAAGCCGTCGTTGCACTGGCGCAGCAAGAACAGCTTCTGCAGCAGCACCACGGTCTCGCGGGCGGAGTAAGCGCTGGGATACGGTCCGAAGTAGCGCCCGCCCTCCCTGCGCCGGCCGCGGTACAGCATCAGCCGGGGAAACGGATGCGAATCGTCGAGCCGGATGTAGGGGTAGGTCTTGTCGTCCCGCAGCACCACGTTGTAGCGCGGCCGGTGCTGCTTGATGAGGTTGTTCTCCAGCAGCAGGGCCTCGGTCTCGGTGTGGGTTACCGTGACCTGCACATCCGTGATCTGGTTGCGCATCACCAGGGTCTTGGGATTCGACTCGCTGGCGCGGAAGTAACTGGCCAGGCGCTTCTTGAGGTTGCGCGCCTTGCCGACATAGAGGATCTCACCGCCGCCTCCGTACATGCGGTACACGCCCGGCGCGCCAGTCATCGACTCCAGGAAGCGGGCGCTGTCGAAGGTCGGCGTGCTCACGGCACGAGCTTGCGGGCCCGTGCCACCACCTTGTGGAACATGGCGGTGGTGAGGCGGCCGGTCTGGGTGTTGTAGCGGCTGCAGTGGTAGGAATCCAGAAGGATGCGGCCGCCCGGCAGCGCGTACTCGGCTCCGTGCTTGAACTTAAACTGCGACTGCTTCAGCTCGTAGACCCGCAGCACCGCCTCATGGGCGACGCGGCCCAGGGCCAGGATCACCGTGCCCTCCGCGGTGTGGTGCAGATCCGCGATGAGGTAGCGGTTGCAGTTGCGGATCTCCTCCGGCTTGGGCTTGTTGGCCGGCGGCACGCATTTCACCGCGTTGTTGACCCGGCAATCCTTGAGCTTCAGGCCGTCATCCGGCGAGGCGCCTTCGGGCTGGTTGGCGAAGCCATACTTGTGCAGGGTCGAATAGAGAAGGATGCCGGCGTAATCGCCGGTGAAGGGCCGCCCGGTGCGGTTGGCCCCATGCATCCCCGGCGCGAGCCCTACCACCACGAGGCCTGCCTTCGGGTCGCCGAAGGGCGGCACAGGGTGGGCGTAATAGCCGGGATGTTCCTTGCGCACGTCCTTGAGGAACCCAGCCAGGCGCGGGCAGATCGTGCAGTGCTTATTGAATATGGTGTCTGATTTCTTCATGCACGGGACCCCGGCGGGTCCCATGAGTATGCGGTGCAGGCTCAGCCCGCGCCAGTACCGCCCCCGGTCTTCTCCTCGATCATGCCGTAGCGCAGAGCCAGGCGCGTGAGTTCGACGTCGTTGGAGACGCCCAGCTTCTCGAAGAGTCGCGAGCGGTAGGTGCTCACGGTCTTGGGACTGAGGTGCAGCTTGTCGGAGATGTCCTGCACCGAGTGGCCGCCGGTGGCCATGATCATGACCTGCATCTCGCGGGCCGAGAGCTGGTCGAAAGGCGAGCCGCCTGCGGTGCGGTTCACCGCCTGGAGCGCCAGCTGGCGCGCGATCTCGGCCGAGATATAGCGCTCGCCGGCATGCACGCGGCGGATGGCGGTGACGATCTCGTCCTCCGCGGAATCCTTGGTGATGTAGCCGGAGGCACCCGCCTCCATCAGCTTCATGGGGAAGGGCTCGGCGGTCTGGGCCGAGAGCACGATGATGCGGGTCTCGGGCAGGCTCATGGCGAGCTTGCGGGTGGCCTCGAGGCCGCCGATACCGGGCATGGACACGTCCATGAGGATGACCTGGGGCTTGAGGGCGCGGGCGCGCTCTACCGCCTCCTCCCCCGAGGAAGCCTCACCGAGGACGCGGATGTCCGTAGTCTGATCCAGGATGAGCTTGATGCCCGTCCGGATCAGCTTGTGATCGTCCACCAACAGGACGCCGATCATCCTTACCCCTTGTGCCGCCTCAGCGGCAGTTCATCCGCACAGCTTAATCCAAACACTCCCTTGGGACATCCTGTCCCCGCATCCCATGCGTCCTCAGTCCATGTGCTCGATGATGGCATCGCCGAAGCCGGAGGTCCCCACGAGCTCGGCGCCGGGGATCAGGCTTTGCATCTTCTCCTCGACATTCTTGCGCGCCGCGATCTCGCGCTTGGGCACGCGGATGGCCTCGCGTAGCCGCGCCAGGTCATAGGTCATGATCTTGGCGGCGATGGTGCGGGCCATGCCGTGCATGATGCGGTCGGCCGCCTCGTTCCAGCCGAGGTAGCGCAGCATCATCTCGGCGGACAGGATCAGCGAGCCGGGGTTCACCCGGTCCTTGCCGGCGAAGCCCGGCGCGGTGCCGTGGGTGGCCTCGAAGACCGCGTAACCGTCGCCGATGTTGCCGCCCGGGGCGATGCCGATGCCGCCGACCTGGGCCGCCAGCGCATCGGAGATGTAGTCGCCGTTCAGGTTGAGGGTGGCGATCACGTCGTAATCCTCCGGCCGCATCAGGATCTGCTGCAGGAAGTTATCGGCGATCACGTCCTTGACCACGATATCGTTGCCGGTCTTGGGGTTCTTGAAGCTGCACCAGGGGCCGCCGTCGATGTCCACGGCGCCGAACTCCTCCTTCGCCACCAGGTATCCCCAGTTGCGGAAGGCGCCTTCCGTGAACTTCATGATGTTGCCCTTGTGCACCAGCGTCACCGACACGCGGTCGTTGTCGATGGCGTAGCGGATGGCCTTGCGCACCAGCCGCTGGGAACCTTCCTTCGAGACCGGCTTGATGCCGATGCCGGAACTGGAGGGGAAGCGGATGCCGCTCACGCCCATCTCGCGCTGCAGGAAGTCGATGACCTTATGCACCTCGGGTGTGCCGGCGGCCCACTCGATGCCGGCATAGATGTCCTCGGTGTTCTCGCGGAACACCACCATGTCGGTGAGCTCCGAGTCCTTCATGGGGGTGGACACGCCCGGGAAGTAGCGGATGGGGCGCACGCAGGCGTACAGGTCCATGGTCTGGCGCATCGCCACGTTGAGGGAGCGGAGGCCGCCGCCCACCGGCGTGCCGAGCGGGCCCTTGATGGACACGATGTACTCGCGCAGCGCCAGCAGGGTCTCGTCCGGCAGGTACTGGTCCTTGCCGTAGAGCTGCACCGCCTTCTCGCCGGCGTAGACCTCCATCCACTCGACCCGGCGCTTGCCGGCGTAGGACTTCCTGACCGCCGCATCCACCACCTTCTTCATCACCGGCGTCACGTCGATGCCGATGCCGTCACCCTCGATGAACGGGATGATGGGCTGGTCGGGGACGCTGGTGCTGGAATCCGGGTTGACGCGGATCGGCTCGCCGCCCGCGGGCGGCTTGATCTTGTCGAATTTCATGGCTGGGCCGTAGCCGGTACGCGGGAGCGCGTGGCAGGCAGTTTAGCACGCGGGTAACCGGCCTTATGACAAGGCACTGCTCAGAAAATACGCAAGCGACCGTGTGACACAGCAGTGGAAACGGGTGATGCAGGGATGCATCGCCAGGTTTAGGACCCCTACTTCACTGGAGAGCCGGCGAGTCCGGGCATGTACCGGACTCGCCGTTCCTGCGGACGCCCAGGATGGGCGTCCGCGTCAACCAGCCGCTTTGAACTGGGCTTCCTCGGTGGATCCGGTGAGGGCCGCCAGGGACGACTGCCCGTTGGCGATGGCCTGGGTCACAGCGTCGAAATAGCCGGTGCCCACCTCACGCTGGTGGCGCGTGGCGCTGTAGCCCTGGGCCTCGGCGGCGAACTCCGCCTGCTGCAGCTCCACGTACGCCGCCATCTGGCGTTCCCGGTAGTCGGCGGCGAGCTCGAACATGCCGTGGTTGAGGGAGTGGAAGCCCGCGAGGGTGATGAACTGGAACTTGTAGCCCATGGCGCCGAGCTCGCGCTGGAACTTCGCGATGGTGGCGTCGTCCAGATGCTTGCGCCAGTTGAAGGACGGCGAGCAGTTGTAGGCCAGGAGCTTGCCGGGATGGGCCTGATGCAGCGCCTCGGCGAAGCGCCGCGCCTGATCGAGATCCGGCTTGGAGGTCTCGCACCAGACCAAGTCCGCGTAGGGCGCGTAGGCGATGCCGCGGGCGATGGCCTGGTCCAGGCCGGGCTTGACGCCGAAGTAGCCCTCCACCGTGCGCTCCCCCGTCAGGAAATCCTTGTCGCGCGGGTCCACGTCGGAGGTGAGCAGTGCCGCCGCATCCGCGTCGGTGCGCGCCACGATCAGGGTGGGCACGTCCATGACGTCCGCCGCGAGGCGCGCCGCCACCAGCTTGCTCACCGCTTCCTGAGTCGGTACCAGCACCTTGCCGCCCATGTGGCCGCACTTCTTGGCGGCGGCGAGCTGGTCCTCGAAATGCACGCCGGCGGCGCCGGCCTCGATCATGGCCTTCATGAGCTCGAAGGCGTTCAGCACGCCGCCGAAGCCCGCCTCCGCGTCCGCCACGATGGGCGCGTACACGTCGTCGTGTTCCTGCCCTTCCGAGGTGAGGATCTGGTCCAGGCGCTGGAAGGCGTTGTTGATGCGACGCACCAGCGCCGGCACCGCGTCGGCGGGATACAGCGACTGGTCGGGGTACATCTGGCCGGCGGTGTTGGAGTCCGCCGCCACCTGCCAGCCGGAGCAGTAGATGGCCTTGAGGCCGGCCTTCACCTGCTGCATGGCCTGGTTCCCGGTGAGCGCGCCCAGCGCGTTCACGAAGTCCTCGGTGTGCAGGAGCCGCCACAGCTTCTCGGCGCCTCGGCGAGCCAGGGTGTGCTCGATGGCGATGCTGCCGCGCAGCTTCACCACCTCGGCGCCGCCGTAGCCGCGCTCCACGCTCTTCCAGCGCGGGTTGTCGCGCCAGTCACGTTCCAGTTGTTCTGACGTCTTGAGTGCGCTGGCCATGATGAATCCCTCCGGGTTCAGTCCAGATCGTGATATGCCACGCTGGTGAGGAACGGCTCCAGCCGCTCCGCGTGGGTCAGGTCCTTGAGCAGTCCCACCGCGCGGCGCAGGTGTGCGTGCTGCGCGGGAGGAGCCGAGTTGAGCAGGCGATCGCACTGCCGCTCGATGGTGTCGTCGATGAGCTTCGCGTCGAGAGCACTGCCGTCGTCGAGGCGCGTGTCGCCCCGGTGCAGCCATTGCCAGAGCTGCGTGCGGGATATCTCCGCTGTCGCGGCATCCTCCATGAGGTTATGGATGGGCACGCAGCCGTTGCCGCCGAGCCAGGCAGCCAGATAGAGGATGGAGACCTCCACGTTGTTGTCGAGGCCCTGACGGGTGATGCTGCCTTCCGGCACCGCGAGCAGGTCAGCTGCGCTGACCTGCACGTCCTCGCGCTTCCTGTCGAGCTGGTTCGGCCCCTTGAAGTGCTTGTCGAAGATCTGCAGGGCGATGGGCACCAGCGCCGGATGCGCGACCCAGGTACCGTCGTGGCCGTCTCCCGCCTCGCGTTCCTTGTCGGCACGTACCTTGGCGAGGGCCGCCTGGTTGGCCGCATCATCGTTCTTGATGGGGATCTGGGCCGCCATGCCACCCATGGCGAAGGCACCGCGCCGGTGGCAGGTCTTGATGAGCAGCTGCGAATAGGCGCGCATGCAGGGCGCGGTCATGGTCACCTGGCCGCGTTCCGGCAGCACCCGCGCCTTGCGTGCGTGCAGCTTCTTGATGAAGCTGAAGATGTAGTCCCAGCGTCCGCAGTTCAGCCCGACGATATGCTCGCGCAGGGCATAGAGGATCTCATCCATCTCGAAAGCCGCCGGCAGGGTCTCGATGAGCACGGTGACCTTGACGGTGCCGTAGGGCAGCTTGAGCGCCGCCTCGGCGCGGGTGATCACATCCTCCCAGAGGCCCGCCTCTTCCGAGGACTCCATCTTGGGCAGGTAGTAATAAGGACCTGTGCCGCGCGCCTTGAGAGCAGCCGCGTTGTTGAACAGGTACAGGCCGAAATCGAAGAGCGCCGCAGGCACGGGCTCGCCGTCCAGGAGTGCGTGCTTCTCCAGGAGATGCCAGCCGCGGGGCCGCACCACCAGCACCGCCGGCGTGCCGTTCACCTGGTACTGCTTGCCCTCCGGCGAGGTATACCCGATGGTGCCGCGTACCGCGTCCTTGAGGTTGACCTGCCCTTCCACAACGTTGCGCCAGGTGGGCGCGAGGGAATCCTCGAAGTCCGCCATGAACACCTTGGCGCCGGAGTTGAGCGCGTTGATGATCATCTTGCGCTCGGTGGGGCCGGTGATCTCCACGCGCCGGTCCGTGAGGTCCGCGGGCACGGGGCCCACGTGCCAGTCGGACTCGCGGACGGAGCGGGTGTCGGCCCGGAAATCCGGCAATTCGCCGGCATCGAAGCGCGCCTGGCGCGCCACGCGGGCGGCCAGCAGCTCCTTGAGGCGAGGATGGAAGCGGCGGCAGAGATCGGCGACGAAGGCCAGGGCTTCCGGGCTGAGGATCTCCGCGTCCCGAGTACCCCCACTACCCCTGATTTCGAGGCTGGCGGCGGGCTCTACGGGCATTTTACGGATGGCTGAATCCACTGTTTTACCCGGTGATTCGTGGCTTTTCATGACCTTATCCCCTCGCTTGCACATAAAGAAGACAATTGTTTCAATTTAATCCATTGGAAATCGCAATGATCCCATGACCGCACTGACCCGCCAGTACCAGCATAACCGTCACGCCCAACTGCGGGCTTTCTGCCTCGCCGTGCAACAAGGCAGCATCTCCAAGGCGGCGGAGAAGCTGGACCTCGCACAACCCACCGTCTCGCTGCAGATACAGGCACTGGAACAGGAGCTGGGTGAACTCCTGCTGGAGCGGCGCGGCCCCAAGATATCTCCGACTCCCGCGGGGCTCGCTTTATTCGAGTTGGCATTGCCCTTGGTGCAGGGGCTCGACACCCTGCCCCAGGCGCTCGCCGACAAGTTCGGCAAGCTGGACAGCGGCGAGATCAACATCGCCTGCGGCGAGTCGACATTACTGCATCTCCTGCCGCCATACGTTAGGGAATTCGCCCAGTCTTACCCCGGGATACACCTGAGACTGCACAACGTCACCGGCCGCAACGGTCTCGCCATGCTGCGGGCCGACGAGGTGGACTTCGCCGTGGGCTCCATGCTCGAAGTGCCGGATGACGTGATCTACCAGCCGCTGTTCAACTATGAGCCCATGCTCATCACCGCCATGGACCACCCGCTGGTGAAGCTGCCGAAGGTGACGCTGGCGGACATCGCGCCCTATGGCCTGATCCTGCCGCCACAGTTCCTCTCCACGCTGCGCCGGGTGAGCGAGGTGTTCCGCAAGCACGGCCTCGAGTACAAGGTGCGCCTGGAGGTGGGCGGCTGGGAGGTGATCAAGCGCTACGTGGAGGAAGGCCTCGGCATCTCCATCGTCACCAGCATCTGCCTGCGCCAGAGCTACCGACTGCGCGCGATCCCCATGAAGCAGTACTTCCCGGAGCGTACTTACGGTGTGGTGCAACGCCGCGGCAAGTTCATGACTCCCCAGGCCAAGCGCTTCATAGAGTCCCTGGAGAACCCGGCGGCACGGGCCGGCGCGTGATCGTGCTCTTCAACAAGCCCTATGGTGTGCTCTGCCAGTTCACGGGAGACCGCGCCACCCTGGCCGACTATATAGATGTGAAGGGCGTGTACCCGGCAGGCCGCCTGGATACGGACAGCGAGGGTCTCTTGGTGCTCACGGACGACGGCCGCCTGCAGAACCGCATCAGCCATCCGCATCACAAGCTCCCCAAGACCTATCTTGCCCAGGTGGAAGGTATCCCCGACGCGCAAGCACTGGACCGCCTGGCGAAAGGCGTGAAGCTCAACGATGGCCCCACCCTGCCTGCCCGCGCCCGGGCGGTGCCGCCGCCGGACTGGCTCTGGGAACGCACGCCGCCGATCCGTTTCCGCAAGCGCGTGGCGGATTCCTGGATCGAACTCACGCTCCGGGAAGGCCGCAACCGGCAAGTGCGGCGCATGACTGCCGTGGTAGGCCACCCGACTCTGCGGCTGATCCGCTGGTCGGTAGGAGACTGGAACCTGGAAGGACTCAAGCCCGGTGAGTACCGGCTCTTAGGCAAAAGCTGAAAGAAGTCTCAAAGCGTCGCGAGCGAAGGCAGGACTAGGCGCGCGAGGCGAGCAGGAGGGAGTGCGCTCTTGGTGTGCATGACCGACTGCGAGCCGAAGCGCAACAACGTCCTGCCGAGCGCAGCAGCTTTGAGACCGTCACTTCCGTTTGGTACGAGCCACGATGCGCATGGCCATCTCGAGAGCCTGTTCATAGTTGAGGCGCGGGTCCACCTGGGACTTATAGGCCCGCTCCAGGTCCGTCTCCGTGAGGCCACGGGCACCGCCGGTGCACTCGGTCACGTCGTCCCCAGTCAGCTCGAAGTGCACTCCGCCCAGGTGCGTGCCGCACTCCTCGTGCAGCGCGAAGGCGCTCTCGAGTTCCGCGAGGATGTTCTCGAAGCGGCGGGTCTTGAGCCCGTTCTTCGTTCCCTCGGTGTTGCCGTGCATGGGATCGCAGATCCACAGCACCTGGCGGCCGCTCCCGCGCACCGCCTCCAGGAGCGGCGGCAGCTTCTCGGCGATGTGCTTGGCGCCGAAGCGGTGGATGAAGGTGAGCCGGCCAGGCTCGTCATCCGGGTTCAGGGCATCCATGAGCTCCAGCAGGCCTTCGCCGGTCATGCCGGGACCCACCTTCACCGCCACAGGATTGGCGATGCCGCGGAAGTACTCCACGTGGGCGCCGCCGAGCTCTGCGGTGCGCATGCCGATCCAGGGGAAGTGGGTCGCGAGGTTGTACCAGCGGCCGGTCTCAGCCACGAACTGGGTCTGGGCCTGCTCGTACAGGAGGTGCAGGCCCTCGTGGCTGGTGAACAGGTCGATGCGGCCGCTCTCCGCCAGGGTCTGCCCGGAGATGGTCTCCATGAAGGTGAGCGAGTCCACGATGGCCTGCACGATGCGCCGGTACTCCGCCTCGAGGGGCGAGTTGCGCACGAAGTCCAGGTCCCAGTACTCCGGGTGGTGCAGGTCGGCGAAGCCGCCATCCACCATGGCGCGCACGTAGTTGAGGGTGAGCGCGGCGTGCTCGTAGCCCCTCAGCATGAGCTGCGGGTCCGGGGTGCGCTCCCTGAGGCTGAAGCCGGCGCGGTTGATGAGGTCGCCGCGGTAGCTCGGCAGCGTCAGGCCGTCGCGGGTCTCGGTATCGGTGGAGCGCGGCTTGGCGTACTGGCCGGCCAGGCGCCCTACGCGGATCACCCGCTTCTTGAGGCCGTGCACCAGCACCAGGCTCATCTGCAGGAGGATCTTTAATTTATTGGCGATAGGCTCGGCGGTGCAGTCGTCGAAGCTCTCGGCGCAGTCCCCGCCCTGCAGCATGAAGCGCTCGCCGCGCTGGGCCTCGGCCAGCTGCGCGCGCAGCTTGTCCACCTCGCCCCAGGTCACCAGCGGCGGCAGCCGGCGGATCTCCGCCAGCACGCGCTCGGCGGCCTCGGCGTCCGGGTACAGCGGCTGCTGGCCGGCGACGCGGTTGCGCCAACTGTCGGGCTGCCAGGGGTGGAGGAACTTGCGGTCCATATCGGGCCCGCCATGCTACACGCCGCCCGTGGCACGGGAAAGCGCGGGGTACGAAGGGCGCGCCGTTTGTGGCAAAATTACGCGCTTTTTAGCTGCCGTTCCCGTCCCTGCGCCCGCAGCGCGCGCCCAGGACCGCCGCGTAGGGTCGGCGTCCCGGGTTTTTCCGCAGAAAATCAGTTTAGGAGATTCGTCCCATGCATCGCGTGCTCGTCCTCGGCGCCGGCAAGATCGGTTCCCTGCTCTCCGGCCTCCTGGCCTCCTCCGGCGACTATGAGATCAGCCTCGCCGATGCCAACGGCAAGGCCGCCGAGTCCGTGGCTGCCAGCCACAAGCAGGCCGGCATCGCCATCAAGGCCTTCCAGGTGGATGCCTCCAACAAGGCCGCCCTCGAAGCCCACCTCAAGTCCCATCCGGCGGACGCGGTGATCTCCAGCCTGCCCTACTTCTGCAACCCGCCGGTGGCAGAGGTCGCGCGCAAGCTCGACATGCACTACTTCGACCTCACCGAGGACGTCGAAGTGACCCGTGCCGTGACCAAGACCGCCCAGGGCGCCAAGACCACCTTCGCTCCGCAGTGCGGCCTCGCCCCCGGCTTCATCAGCATCGCCGCCAACGAGCTCATGCGCCACTTCGACGAGATCCACGACGTGAAGCTGCGCGTCGGCGCGCTGCCCCAGAACCCGGGCAACATGACCAAGTATTCGCTGACTTGGTCATCCGATGGCGTCATCAACGAGTACGGCAACACCTGCTACGGCATCGTCAACGGCAAGGAAGCGGCGCTGATGCCGCTCGAGGGGCTGGAGACCATCCAGCTCGAGGGCAAGCTGTACGAGGCCTTCAACACCTCCGGCGGTCTGGGCTCCCTGGCCGAGACCTACGCCGGCAAGGTGCGCAACATGACCTACAAGACCATGCGCTACCCCGGCCACTGCGAGGTGATGCGCCTCTTGATGAACGACCTGGGGATGAACCAGGACCGCGACACCCTGAAGCGCATCCTGGAGCGCGCGGTGCCGCGCACTGTGCAGGACGTGGTGCTCATCTACGTGTCCGTGAGCGGACTGCAACACGGCAAGTTCATGGAGGAGAGCTACTCGAACGCGGTTTACCCGCAGGAGATCGCCGGCCACCTGTGGTCCGCGATCCAGGTGACCACCAGCGCCGGCATCGCCGCGGTGGTCGACTTGGTGCTGAAGGAGCCGGCCAAGTACCAGGGCCTGGTGATGCAGGAGCGATTCAGCCTCACCGATGTGCTCAACAACCGCTTCGGCAAGGCTTACGCCCAGGCCGAGACCGCGGAACTCTCGGCGCGCAAGGTGCGCACCGGCGAAGCCGCCAAGCAGTTCGTGGCCTGAGCCAGGAGTCAGATACACATGGCCGACATCAGCAAGATCCTTTCCAACCTGGGGCTGACCCAGGACAACGTGGGCACCTGGACTTCTACCGGCGGCTGGCGCAAGAGCGCCGGTGGCAAGGTGATCGAGTCCATCAACCCGGCGACCGGCTTGGGTCTAGCCAAGGTGCACTGCGCTACCGAGGCGGACTATGAGCAGGTGATCAAGGACTCGGAGGCCGCCTACAAGCTCTGGCGCGAAGTGCCGGCGCCGAAGCGTGGCGAAGCCGTACGCCTCATGGGCGAGGAGCTGCGCAAGCACAAGGACGACCTGGGCAGCTTGGTGTCCCTGGAGATGGGCAAGATCAAAGCCGAGGGCGACGGTGAAGTGCAGGAGATGATCGACATCGCCGACTTCGCCGTAGGCCAGTCGCGCATGCTCTACGGCCGCACCATGCACTCCGAGCGGGTGCGTCACCGCATGTCCGAGCAATGGCATCCCATCGGCGTAGTGGGCGTGATCTCGGCCTTCAACTTCCCGGTGGCGGTGTGGTCCTGGAACGCCTTCATCGCCGCCATCTGCGGCGACACCACGGTGTGGAAGCCTTCGCCCCGCACCCCGCTCTGCGCCATCGCGGTGCAGAACATCTGCAACAAGGTGCTGGAGAAGCACGGCCTGCCGGCCATCTTCAGCATGTTCATAGACGGCGACAACCGCTTGGCGGAACGCTTCGTGAAGGACGAGCGCGTGGCGCTGGTGTCCTTCACCGGTTCCACCGCCATCGGCCGCAAGGTTGGCGAGATGGTCGCCAACCGCATGGGCAAGTCCCTGCTGGAACTGGGCGGCAACAACGCCATCGTGGTGGACGAGACCGCCGACCTGAAGCTGGTGATTCCGGCGGTGGTGTTCGGCTCGGTCGGCACCGCCGGCCAGCGCTGCACCACCACCCGCCGGCTCATCGTGCACGAGTCGCTGGTGGAGGCCCTCACCCAGAAACTGGTGGCGGCCTACAAGCAGGTGCGCATCGGCGACCCGCTGGACCCCCAAACCCTGATGGGCCCCCTCTGCAGCCAGGACGCGGTGAACCGCTACCAGGCGGCGATCGAAGCCGTTGGCAAGGCCGGTGGCCAGGTGCTGACCGGCGGCAAGAAGCTCGACCGCCCCGGCTTCTTCGTGGAGCCCACCATCGTGCGCGCCGACAACGCGTGGGACATCGTCAAGAGCGAGACCTTCGCGCCCATCCTCTACGTCATGTCCTTCAAGACGCTGGACGAGGCCATCCGCATGCATAACGACGTGCCGCAGGGCCTGTCCTCGGCGATCTTCACCACCAGCGTGAAGAACGCCGAGTACTTCCTGTCCGCGGTGGGCAGCGATTGCGGCATCGCCAACGTCAACATCGGCACCTCCGGCGCCGAGATCGGCGGCGCCTTCGGCGGCGAGAAGGAGACCGGCGGCGGCCGCGAATCCGGCTCCGACGCCTGGAAGCAGTACATGCGCCGCCAGACCAACACCCTGAACTGGTCCGACTCCCTGCCGCTGGCGCAGGGGATTAAGTTCGATATCGGTTGATACCGGTCACGCCGGGTGGTATGAATTGGACGCCGCGCAACGCGCGGCGTCTTTTTATATGTAAAGGATGCCCGCGTGCTCTACCTGGACCTGCTGCTGCTCGCCATCCTGCAGGGCATCAGCGAGCTCTTCCCCATCAGCAGCCTCGGCCACAGCGTGCTGGTGCCGGCCATGCTGCACTGGCCCATCGACCGCGATGCGCCCTGGTTCCTGCCTTACATCGTCGTGCTGCACCTCGGCACTGCGGCCGCGCTGTTCCTGTACTTCTGGAAGGACTGGTTCGCGCTGCTGGGAGGCACGCTGAAGGCCCGCGGCCACGTCCGCGACCCGCAGGCGCGGCTGTTCTGGCTGCTGGTATGCGGCACCCTGCCCGCCGGCATCCTGGGCCTGCTGCTGGAGCACAAGGTGCGGGAGTTCTTCGGCGGCTTCGCCGTCGCCGCCGCCTTCCTCGTGGTCAATGGCGTGATCCTGCTGCTGGGTGACCGCCTCAAGCACCGCGGCGGCTCCTCCACGCCCGAGTCCCTGAGCTGGGGCAAGGCGGTGTTCGTGGGCTGCGCCCAGGCGCTGGCGCTCATCCCCGGCATCTCACGCTCCGGCGCCACGCTGGTGGCGGGCATCCTGTCGGGGCTCGACTACGCCGCCTCGGCCCGCTTCTCGTTCCTGCTGGCGACACCCATCATCGGCGCCGCCGGTCTCTTGGAGATCCCCAAACTGTTGCACCAGCATGAGACCCTGCCGGAAGGCCTGCTGCTGGTGATCCTGTTTGGCGGCCTGCTCTCGGGCGTGTTCGCGTGGCTCAGCACGTGGTTTCTCATGCGGTGGTTCAGATCGCATGAATTGATGGCATTGCGGCCGTTTGGAATCTATTGCTTGGTGGCTGGCGGTCTAGCGTTGCTGACGCTGTTCATCTGAATCCACCGCATCCATCCCTGGCGCCGTCCAGTCTCGGCATCCTGCCTCGCCGTGCGGCGCATGCGCCGCACCCCTTCGGAATCTATTGCCTGATAGCAGGCGGTTTAGCGCTGCTGACGTTGGCATTCTGAAGCTCAAGCCGTCAGGTAATAAGGCAGATCGAGCACCGGGCTCTCGAGCCCCAGGCGGGTGATGACTGCCGTCACCTGGCCCCGGTGGTGAGTGGCGTGGTTGAAGGCATGGGCGAGCTGCAGGCAGAGGGGGTACTCGCGCCGGTGGCCTTCCGTGTCGAGATAGGCGTTCGGCGATTCCAGCCGGGTATCGTCCAGCTTCTCCACCAGCCCCTTCAGCGTCTCGGCTGCCTGGCGCATCTCCTCTGCCAGGCGTCCCCGCTCCTTCACCAGCTCCTGGTCCAGGCTGCTGATGGCGAAGGGCTGGCCCGTGAGGCGGCCTTTCCAGAGCAGGTCCACCAACAGCAGGTGGTTGAGCGTGCGGTGCACGCTGCGGAAGAACAGCCCCTGGTCGCCGTGGTAGTCGGCATCGCTCATGGGCTGCAAGGACTCCAGCAGGCGGCTGCCGGCCCAGATGTGGTAACCCGCCAGGACCCGGAAATACTCGTGCTGCTTCATCAAGTCTCCTCGAAACGGTTCTTGTCGCGGTTCTTGCGCACTTTGCGCGCATCGAACACCCGGCCGCTCATGAAGAGATAGACGCCGGGAGGCAGCGCCTGGGCCGCTGCCACCGCGCCGCCGATGTTGAAGATCGCGTCGCTGCCGCGGAAGCGCGCGGGGTTCAGGGAACCGGTGAGCACGATGGTCTTGCCCGGTATGCCCTGCAGTGCCGCCGCGGTCTCGGTCATGGTGTCGGTGCCGTGGGTGATGAGCACGCGCGTGGCCTCGTCACCCAGTACCGCCTTGCGGATGAGTTCGCGGTCCGCGTCGGTGAGGTCGAGGCTGTCCTTGCGCATCAACGACGTCATCTCGAAGGGGAAGGTCACGCCCATCTCACGCAGGATCTCGCCGATCTGCGGCTCGCCCACCTCGTACTCGCTCTTGGCGTCGAAATAGATCTTGTCGATCGTGCCGCCGGTGGTGAAGATGCGCAGCTTTTCCATGGTGGACTCAGTTGCCGAACGAGGGCGCCAGGGTGGTGCCGTTGATGGGGATACCAAGATACAGGAAGAAGACGCGCTGCCCCGACTCGCCGGCACCGACGCCGAAATACAGGGGACCCGCCACGGTGTCGGCGCCGAGCATCACCGCCGCGCCGTAACGCATGCCGGCCTCGCCGACGACGTTGGTGTGGCCCCAGACGTTACCCGCATCCACCCCGAACCCGAGGTAGAAACCGCGGCCGAGGCCCGTAGGGAGCTGGCCGGCTCGCCAGGCGTAGATGGCGTGGGCGTCGAACACCCGGTCGCCCCGCAGTTGTCCCTGCCGCTCGCCCGCCAGCGACAGGAAGCCGCCGAGCTGGAACTGGGCGTACAGCGGCATCGCGCTGCCGAGGTTGCTGCCCGCCTCCGCCATGAGCAGCAGCGAGCCGTCCCGGAGGCCGTAGGCATGGCCCAGGGTTGCACCCACCTTGCTGTAGCTGACCTCTCCACCCAGCGAGCGGCGCGGCAGGTAGCCCGTCACCAGCGCATATGAACCGCTGGAGGGGAAGCTCGCATTGTCGAAGCTGTCGTAGCTGGCGCTGAAGTGCGGGCCCACCAGGGTCTCGTGGAAGTCGGGCAGCGCGGCACGGTCGCCGATGCGTGGCTGTGAGGTCACCCGGCCGTAGATCAGCCCTACCCGCGCCTCGCCCAGGTCCGCGGCATTGAGGCCGAGATCGAGGCCGGCACGCGGGAACACGGTGCTGTATTCAGCGATACGGTCTTGCCCCTGGAACAGGTCGAAGGTCTCGTTCAGGTATTGGGCATTGGGCGCCACGAACACGCGGCCACGGTAGTCCATGGGCTGGTAGAGCTCGGTGTAGTAGAGCCGGGTCTTGCCCACCTCGAACTGGTTGCGCCACTCGGCGCCCAGGCTGTCTATCTCTGAGACGGTATAGCTCGCCAGGAGCTGATACGTGCTGTCACCCTCGAAGTCATCCGCGATGTGGATGCCGAACTGCAGGTAGTTGGGACGCCACTCCTTGGGCTCCACCAGGAGCCGAATGCCGGTGCGGCCGTCGTGGTGCTGCAGTACCGCGTCCACCCGCTGGAAATAACCCAGGTCATAGAGCCGGCGCAGGCCGTTGTTGATGGCCTGCTGGTTCCAGTCGTCGCCCGGACGCACGCCGAAGCGGGCGCGGATCAGCTCCGGCGAGATGGAACCGTTGCCGCTCACTTCCACGAAGTCCACCTTCTGCGGCTGTTCCGGCGACTTGCGGTACTGCTTGCGGTACTCCGCATAGTCCGCGTCCGGGAGCATGAGGTCGGTACGTTGCGACAGCGCCGCGTAGGCCTGCTTCTGCCCCAGCTTGATCGCCTCACCCATGCGTTGGAAGTCGGTGGGCCCGATGTCGCCCAGGTCCGGCTCGATCAACATGTCCTGGGTGCCGAGCGTGGCGATGGAATCCTTCACGTTCTGGTTGCCGTACAGCTTGAGCACCTGCAGCGACACGGTGAACACGTCGGTCAGCTCGTCGCCCTTGGAGAGCTGGGTGATGATGTCCACGGCGATCACCACGTCCGCGCCCATCTTGCGCGCCACGTCCACCGGCAGGTTGCGCGAGAGGCCGCCGTCCACCAATGGATGGTCGTCGATGCGCACCGGCGGGTACAGGCCCGGCACCGACATGCTGGCGTGGACCGCATCGGCCAGGCTGCCGTGGTCCAGCACCACCATGTTGCCGTTGGTGATGTCGGTGGCCACGGCGCGGAACGGGATCGGCAGCTTATCGAAGTCCATGTCCGGCTTGAGCGCGAGCGTGAGCACGTTGAGGATCCGGCCCGGCGCGTTGCCGTTGACGATGCCCTGCGGGAAGAAGTACTTGTCCGCTGCGTAGCCGAACTCGACCCTGAGCAGGTACTTGAGCTCGTCCTGCTTGTCCTTGTAGCTCAGGCGGCTGCGCGGCGGGGCGTTCGCCATGTCCGCCTGCAAGGCAGGCCGGTTCATCTGCGACTCCAGGTCCTGGGACGACATGCCGGCGGCATAGAGGCCGCCGATGATGCCGCCCATGCTGGTGCCGGCGATGCAGTCGATGGGGATGTGCAGCTTCTCCATCGCCTCGATCACGCCCACATGCGCGGCGCCGCGGGCGCCCCCGCCGCTCAACACCAGGCAGATCTTGGGACGATGGGCGGAAGCGTTGGGGGCATCGGCCTCATCGGCGCGGGCCTGGGCCATGCCGATGAGCAGCGGCAGCATGAGCGCTGAGATCAGGAGTGCCCGCATGTGAGGACCGCCGTTGAGATGCAGGCATTTTACCGAACGACACGGGGCCGGTGTAGCGAACGCTGTGTTAAATGAAAAGGCCGCTCGATGAGCGGCCTTTAAATGCGGACGAGAGGCGATGCTTACTTGGCGGCGTACGCCAAGCTGAACGCCCCCGGCCCGACATGGATGCCCGCCACGGTGCTCATCACGGACAGCAGCGTCTCCACCTTGTGGGCGTGGGCGACCTTCACGAACTCGTCGTAACCCGGGAAGGCCTTCACGTCCTCGGGGTTGCCGGCGTAGCTCATGCACACCACCTTGGTGAGCAGGCCCTTCTCGATGGCCTGGGTGGCGATGGCGAACAGGCGCTTCATGGCACCGTCGAAGCCGCGCACCGTCTCCACCGCCTCGGTCTCGCCGCGGTAGGCCTTGAGGATGGGTTTGATGTCCAGCATGGTGCCCATCTGGTACTTGAACCAGCCCACGCTTTTGTCACCCTTCTGGTGGGCGCGGGAACGCACGTAATAGAGGTCTTGGGGCACGAGGTAGGCGTGCACGTCCTGGGAGAAGCTCTCCACGTGCTGGCGCAGGCGGTCGAAGGCCACCTCGGCCTGGCCGCCCTGCAGGAGGCGCAGGGCCTCGTACACCACCACGCCTTGGCCGGTGAACAGGGTCTTGCTGTCCAGCACGCGCAAGGCGAACTGTTCCTCCATGCCGGCAGCGCGGCGGCGCTCCTTGTAGCCGGACAGGATCATGAAGGAAGCCTTGGTGGCGTTCTCGAACACCGGGCTGCGGCTGCTGGAGACCGTGATCACCAGCACGCGGTCGTACTTGAGCACCAACTGGTCCAGGAACCAGTCCTTGATCGCCTTCACCGAGAGCGGTGCGGTGGTGATCTCGAGTTCCTTCTCCGCCACGTAGCGGCGGTAGAACTCCATGGTCTGGTCGGGGTCACGCACGTCCTTGAAGGTCATGGTGCCGAACTGCATGTTGATGGGCATGATCTCGAGGCCGTTCTGCTCGATGAAGCTGCGCGGCAAGTCGCAGGCGGCGTCGACGACGATTCCGATCTTCTGAGGCATTGTTATGGCTCCCAATCGTCCTGGTGGTCCCGCCCGCCCATGCTTGGGCCCCGTCACCCTCGGGAAGGACCATTTAACTTATATATCACCCAACGATAGCACAGGCAGGCCCGCTTTTCCCAACAGCCATGCGGGGTTGCAGGGCTCTAGAGTCCTTCGCGCTTGGCTTCGTCCCAATAATGGTCCATCTCCTCCAGGCTCACTTCCTCCGGGTGCTTGCCCTGCTCCGCGAGCCGAGCCTCCATGTGGCGGAAGCGCCGCTCGAACTTGCGGTTGGTGCCGCGCAGGGCCTGCTCCGGGTCCACGCCGAGCTTGCGCGCCATGTTCGCCACCGCGAACAGCACGTCACCCAGCTCATCCTCGAGCCGCGCCTTGGGCGCCTGTTGGACCAGCTCCTGTTCCAGTTCCGTGAGCTCCTCCCGCACCTTGGCGAACACGGGGCCAAGCTCGCCCCAGTCGAAGCCCACCCGTGCGGCCCGCTTCTGCAGCTTCTCGGCCCGGGTCAGGGCCGGCATGCCGGCGGGCACGCCATCAAGCACGCCGGTCTGCTGCTTGGCGGCCCGCTCGTGGACCTTGCGCGCCTCCCAGTCCCGGGTCTGGGCCTCAGCGTCAGCGACCTGCGCCGTCCCGAAGACATGCGGATGTCGCTGCGTGAGCTTATCGCCGACACCGGCGGCCACATCCTCGAAACTGAACAGGCCCGCCTCCTCCGCCATGCGCGCGTGGTACACCACCTGCAGCAAGAGGTCTCCCAGCTCTTCATGGAGCGCCGTGAGGTCCTGCCGTTCGATGGCATCCGCCACCTCGTAAGCCTCTTCCACGGTGTAGGGCGCGATGGTCTTGAAGGTCTGCTGGCGGTCCCAGGGGCATCCCGTCTCAGGGTCCCGCAGCCGCGCCATGATCTCGAGCAGGCGCTGCGTCTGTTTCATGCGTCCTCCGTCTTGAGCGTATCCAGGAAGTTCACCAGCATGGCGGCGGTGGCGCCCCAGATGGTGTGCTGCCCGTATTCGAAGAGATAGAAACCTACCTGCTCGCCCCCCACCTCCCGGGTCTGCACCTGGCGGTTGCCGATGTCTGCCAGGAACGCGAGGGGCACCTCGAACACTTCCGCCACCTCCAGGGGATCCGGTGCCAGGGTGAAGCCGGGCCGCACCAAGCCCACCACTGGGGTCACCGCGTAACCACTGATGGTGAGGTAGCCCCGGAGGTAACCCACCACCTCCACATACTCATGACCCAATCCGATCTCTTCGCGGGTCTCCCGCAGGGCGGTGGCCACCGGGTCCAGGTCCTGGGGTTCCCGGCCACCCCCGGGGAAGCTCACTTGGCCGCCGTGATCCTGGAGACGATCGGTGCGGCGTGTGAGGAGGACGGTAGGCCCTTCCGGGTGGATGACTAAAGGCAGGAGCACCGAGGCGGGCCGCCAGGGCTGCTTGGGCAGGAAACCGGGCGGCAGGTCCCCGAGTACCCGCCGTGGCGAGAAGTCTTCGGGGACCAGGCTGCCGGCGAAACGGCGGCGGATGAATTCGGGGAAATTTCCGCCTTTTAATTCCATTTTATCAATGAGTTAAAGATAGTCTTAAAAGTAAATTCTTATTCCTTGATGCCGCCCTTGGTGAGTTCTGCCGGATCCAGGAGCTCCTTCAAGCGGGCTTCCGGGAGGTCCGTCATCTCCTTGGCCACATCGAGGATGGGACGGCGCTGCTTATAGGCCTGCTTGGCGATGGCGGCGCCCTTCTCGTAGCCGATGACCATGTTGAGGGCGGTCACCAGGATGGGATTCTTGTCCAGAGCCTCCTGCAGGCGCTCCTGGTTCACGGTGAAGCCCTTGATGGAATCGTCCGCCAGGGCCCGGGCCACGTTCGCAAGGAGTTCGATGCTCTCCAGGAGGTTGCGGGCGATGACCGGCAGCATCACGTTGAGCTGGAAGTTGCCGGACTGCCCGGCCACGGTGATGCAGGCGTCGTTGCCGATGACCTGGGCCGCCACCATGGCGGTGGCCTCCGGGATCACCGGATTCACCTTGCCGGGCATGATGCTGGAGCCCGGCTGCAGTGCCGGCAGCGCGACCTCACCCAGGCCCGCTAGGGGACCGCTGTTCATCCAGCGCAGGTCGTTGGCGATCTTCATGAGGCTCACGGCTACGGTCTTGAGCTGGCCCGAGAGCTCCACGGCCGCGTCCTGGGAGCTCAGGGACTCGAAATAGTTGGGGCTGGGCTTGAACGCGACACCGGTGCGCTTGGCGAGCTCGGTGGCGATGCGCTGGCCGAACTCCGGATGGGCGTTGATTCCGGTGCCGACCGCCGTGCCGCCCTGGGCGAGTGCGGTCAGGCGCGGCGCCGCGGCCTCCACGCGCGCCATGCCGTTGCGGACCTGCATGGCCCAGCCGGAGAGTTCCTGCCCCAGAGTCACGGGCATCGCATCCATGAGGTGGGTGCGGCCGGTCTTCACGACCTTGGCGGTCTCCCTGGACTTGGCTTCGATGGTCTCGGCCAGGTACTTGAGCGCCGGCAGCAGCTTCTCCTTCACCTCCAGCGCCGCGCTCACGTGGATGGCGGTCGGGATCACGTCGTTGCTGCTCTGGCCCATGTTCACGTGGTCGTTCGGGTGCACCTTGGTGGATTCGCCGGACTTGGCGCTGGCGAGGTGGGCGATGACCTCGTTGGCGTTCATGTTGGTGCTGGTCCCGGAGCCGGTCTGGAACACGTCGAGGGGGAAGTGGCGGTCATGCCTGCCTTCCGCCACTTCTTGCGCGGCGGCCTCGATGGCCTGGCCCCGGGCTTTGTCGAGCACGCCGAGTGCCAGGTTCACCGTGGCAGCAGAGCCTTTGATGAGTCCCAGTGCGCGGATGAAGGCGCGCGGCATGGGCCGGCCGCTGATGGTGAAGTTGTCCACGGCCCGCTGGGTCTGGGCGCCCCACAGGGCGTCAGCCGGGACCTTGATCTCGCCCATGCTGTCGCGTTCGATCCGGAAGGACTTGTCAGACATCTCCGCTCCTCAAGAATCCAAATAAGGAAAGCTTAATAAGCTACTGATTTGATGATATAATCTGTGGTGAAAAAATGGACGGAATCGGCGCTCCACGGGCCCCGGAGCGATTACGTTATTATCCGCCATAACACCTGGGGATGCACGAAAGCCGATGGAATCCTCACCCCTTACCGCCCTTTCGCCGCTCGACGGCCGCTACGCCGCCAAGACAGAGGCCCTGCGCAGCCTGTTCAGCGAATACGGCCTGATGCACCAGCGGGTCACGGTGGAGCTCGGCTGGTTCACGGTGCTGTCCGACGAGGAAGGCATCCCCGAGGTGCCGGCCCTCTCCGACGAGGACACCGACTACCTGGTGGACCTGATCCGCGAATTCGGCCCCAAGGATGCGGAGCGCATCAAGGAGATCGAATCCACCACCAACCACGACATGAAGGCGGTGGAGTACTACCTCAAGGAGAAGATGGCGGAGCGTCCCGCCCTCAAGGGCGTGAGCGAGTTCGTCCACTTCGGCTGCACCTCCGAGGACATCAACAACCTGGCCTACGCGCTGATGCTGAAGCACGGCCGCGAGCGCGTTTTGCTGCCGATGATGGAGCGCATGATCGAGCGGCTGCGGGCCCAGGCCCGGCGCTATGCCGAGCAGCCGATGCTGTCCCGCACCCACGGCCAGCCCGCCTCGCCCACCACCCTCGGCAAGGAGCTCGCCAACGTGGTGTACCGCCTGCGCCGCCAGTGCGACCAGCTCAAGGCGGTCGAGCTCCTGGGCAAGATGAACGGCGCGGTGGGCAACTACAACGCGCATCTCGCCGCCTACCCGGACGTGAACTGGGAGGCGCTCAGCATCAAGCTCGTGGAGTCCCTCGGCCTCACCTGGACCCCCTACACGATCCAGATCGAGCCCCACGACTACATGGCGGAGTACTTCGACGCGCTGGCGCGCTTCAACACCGTGCTGCTGGACTCTTGCCGTGACATCTGGGGGTACATCTCCGTCGGCTACTTCAAGCAGAAGCCGGTGGCCGGCGAGGTGGGCTCCTCCACCATGCCGCACAAGGTGAACCCCATCGACTTCGAGAACGCCGAGGGCAACCTGGGCGTCGCCAACGCGCTGCTGCGCCACTTCGCCGAGAAGCTGCCGGTATCACGCTGGCAGCGCGACCTCACCGACTCCACGGTGCTGCGCAACATCGGCGTCGCGGTCGGCCACAGCGTGCTCGCCTACGAGTCCTTCCTCAAGGGCCTCACCAAGCTCGAGTCCGATCCCCAGCGCATGCATGACGAGCTGGAGGCGAACTGGGAAGTGCTGGCCGAGGCGGTGCAGACCGTGATGCGGCGTCACGGCGTGGCCGAACCCTACGAGAAACTCAAGGCCCTGACCCGGGGGCGGCGCGTGGACGAGGACGCCATGCGCGACTTCATCAAGGAACTGGAGAT
Source organism: Gammaproteobacteria bacterium (assembly GCA_036383255.1). Lineage (NCBI taxonomy): Bacteria > Pseudomonadati > Pseudomonadota > Gammaproteobacteria > Gammaproteobacteria bacterium. The sequence goes on from DASVOS010000009.1 coordinate 143,593, forward strand.
CCCCAACGACGCCAAGGCGAGGCTGCTCGCCCTGACGCCGCAAACCTACGTCGGCCTTGCCGCCAAGCTCGCCAAGGAAATATGAACATGCGTATTCCCGCCCTCGCCGCATCCCTCCTCCTGCTCGGCGCCTGCGCCCACGCGCCCGTGACCGGCATCGAGGCCGCCATGCACCCCGAAGGCACACAGCAGGTGGGCTGGCAGCAGGTCACCACCGGCGACGGTGATCCGTTGTTCGTGGTGCGCAGCGCCGGAGGCGGCGACTACGCCGAGATGGTGCGGGTCGCCACCAGCCATGCCGCCGAGCTCTGCCCGGACGGTTACCGCGTGCTCGACCTGGAAGGCAACGATCAGCCGCAGGTGGATACCCTGAGTCCGCGCTTCGTGCTTGCCTCCGAGGTGCGCTTCAAGGTGCACTGCTACGACAAGGATGCGGACAAGCCCTGATCGCGGCCGGCCTTCCGTGGCCGAGGTCTCCACGCTGCTCGGCGGCCTGACGCCGCGCGAGTTCCTGCAGCAGCACTGGCAGCGCAAGCCGCTGCTGGTGCGCGGTGCCTTCCCGGACATCGTCTCCCCGCTCACGCCCGCCGAGCTCGCCGGCCTCGCCTGCGAGGAAGGCGTCGAGTCGCGCCTGGTGGAGCAGACCAGGAAGGCGCCGGGCTGGAAGCTGAGGCATGGCCCGTTCCTGCACAAGGATTTCAGGAAACTCCCCAAGACGCGCTGGACCCTGCTGGTGCAGGACGTGGACAAGCACGTGCCGGCGGTGGCGGCTCTGCTAGAGCCCTTCCGCTTCATCCCCGACTGGCGCATCGACGACATCATGGTGAGCTACGCCGCCGACGGGGGCTCGGTGGGCCCACATGTGGACGCCTATGACGTGTTCCTGCTGCAGGCGGAGGGCATGCGCCGCTGGGACATCCATACCGCTCCGCAGCCGGAGCATACCGCTCCCGGGCTCGAGCTCAGGCAGGTGCAAGCTTTCCAGCCGGAGGAGAGCTGGCTGCTGATGCCGGGTGACATGCTGTACCTGCCGCCGGGCGTCGCACACCACGGCGTCGCCTTCGGCGAGTGCCTGACTTACTCCGTCGGTTTCCGCGCGCCGGCTCAGACGGAGCTGCTGGCGGACTTCGCGGCGGACCTGATGCAGGGCGCCGATGCGAACGTCCGCTACACCGATCCTGATCTCGTGCCGGCGGCAAACCCGGGCGAGCTCACGCTCGAGGCGCGCGCCCGCGCCCGCCAGATGCTGCGCGCGCACCTGCGGCCCACCGACGACCAGCTCGATGTGTGGTTCGGGCGCTTCATCACAGAGCCCAAACCCTGGCTCAAGCCCGTGCCGGCCGCGCGCCGCACCAACCTCGCCAAGCTCAAGGCCGGCCTCACGCGTCGCAACCTCGCTTGGCACCCGGCGGTGCGGGTGGCCTGGTTCGGCGTGCGCCAGTCCTGCCACCTGTTCGTTGACGGTAAGCACTATCCCCTGCCCGAGAAGCTCACGGCCTTCGCCGAGTTCCTGGGTGAAACTCGCAGCCTCGATGGCGATAAGCTGCTGCGGCTCGTGGACCATCCTGAGATCGCGCCGCTGCTGCTGGAGTGGCTGGACGCGGGCCAGCTCGAGTGGAACCCATGAACGCAGACTTCCGCATCCGCGTCGCCGACTGGGAACGGGAGCGCGAGGCCATGCGTGCCGTGCGCACTGAAGTGTTCATCCAGGAGCAGCACATCCCGCCCCAGGACGAGTGGGACGAGCTCGACCCCCTGTGCGTGCACTTGCTGGCGTTGGATGCCGAGGGTGCACCGGTCGGCACCGGCCGCCTCACCCCCGACGGACAGATCGGCAGGATGGCGGTGCTCAAGGCACGGCGCGGACGGGGCATCGGCACCGCCCTGCTGCGGACCTTGCTGGACTCGGCGCAGCAGCGCGGCCTCAAGGCCTGCCGCCTGAACGCTCAGGAGCATGCCATGGGCTTCTATGCACGTCACGGCTTCACCGCTTACGATGAGGGCTTCCTGGAAGGCGGCATCCCGCACCGCCGCATGCGCAAGGATCTTTAAGATGGAGACGCCGCGCGAAGACAATTACCGCAGGCTCGAGACCCTGGCGGACAACCGCGCGGCCTCGGTGGCCGTGGCCGCGATCGCGAAGCGCGAGCTCGTTCTGTTCAGCCACGACCTGGAGCCCATGCTCTATGACAAGGAGGAGTTCATCGCCGCGGTGCAGGCACTCGCCACCCGTTCACGCATGAGCCGCATCCGGGTGGTGACCATCGACCCCGGCCCAGCCATCCGCGCGGGACACAGGCTCGTGGCCCTGGCCCAGCGCTTCAGTTCCTACATAGAAGTGCGGCGCGCCTCCCACGACCACGCCGGCCTCGCGGAGACCTACCTCGTGGCAGACTCGACGGCGTTGCTGCTGCGTCCCGTCGCCACACGCTACGAGGGCTATGCCGACCTGCACGCACCCTTCGAAGCCCGCCAGCAGCTCAAGGGGTTCGAGGAGATATGGGAGAAGGCCGAGCCAGACCCCGAATTCCGTCGGCTGGGTATCTAGGTAGCCATGGTCTGGAAACCACATGTCACGGTTGCAGCGATAGCGGAACAGGATGGCCGCTTCCTCGTTGTTGAGGAAGAAGTGCGTGGCCGTCGCGTCTTCAACAACCCCGCCGGCCATCTCGAACCGGGCGAAAGCTTCCTGGAGGCTGTCCAGCGCGAAGCCCTGGAAGAGACCGGCTGGGAGTTCACGCCGGATGCCGTCACCGGCATCTACCTGTGGAAGAACCCGGAGCTGGACGCGACCTTCGTGCGGGTGGCCTTCCACGGCCGTTGCGCGCGGCATCACGCGGACCGCGCGCTGGACAAGGGTATCGTCGGCCCGCACTGGCTGAGCCGGGCCGAGCTCGCGGATGGCACGCGGCCACTGCGCAGCCCCATGGTACTGCATTGCATCGACGACGCACTGGCCGGCCGGCGCTACCCGCTGGACCTCCTGAGCCACGTCACCGACCTGGACTCGATCCTCGAAGACGCCTGAAGCGCCCGGCGCTAGACTATCGCGCATGGCTTCACCCTCCTCCACCCGCGTCATCGTCGGCCTCTCAGGCGGCGTGGACTCCGCCGTGGCCGCGCTGCTCCTGAAGCGCGAAGGCTACGCGGTGGAAGGCCTGTTCATGGACAACTGGGAGGACGGCGAAGACGAGAGCTACTGCACCGCCGCCGAGGACTTCCAGGACGCGCGCCAGGTATGCGAGACCCTCGGCATCCCGCTGCACAAGGTGAACTTCGCAGCCGAGTACCGGGAGCGGGTGTTCAAGCACTTCCTGGAGGGTTACGCCGCAGGCTGGACACCCAACCCTGACGTGCTCTGCAACAGCGAGATCAAGTTCAAGGCCTTCCTCGACCATGCGTTGCGTCTCGGCGCCGGGCGCATCGCCACCGGCCACTACGCACGCCTCGCGCCGGGACCGGAGGGCGTGAAGCTCCTGAAGGCGCTGGACGGCGCCAAGGACCAGAGCTACTTCCTGCATGCGGTGCCCCAGGCGGCGCTGCAGCGGGCTCTCTTCCCCCTGGGCGGGCTGCTCAAGACCGACACCCGCGCCCTGGCGAAGGAAGCCGGATTCGCGAACCACGCCAAGAAGGACAGCACCGGCATCTGCTTCATCGGCGAGCGGCGCTTCGCGGAGTTCCTGGGAAAGTACCTGCCGGCGCAGCCGGGCGAGATCGTCACCCCCGATGGCAAGGTGCTGGGCCGGCACAACGGCCTCATGTTCTACACCCTCGGCCAGCGCTCCGGCATCGGCATCGGAGGGCGGCGGGAAGGCACGGACGAGCCGTGGTATGTGGCTGGCAAGGACATGGCGCGCAACCGTCTGTTGGTGGTGCAGGGCCACGACCATCCGCTGCTCCTGAGCGACGGGCTCACGGCCGGACGGCTGCACTGGATCGCCGGGGCGGCACCGGCCTTGCCGCTGCACTGCGCCGCCAAGACCCGCTATCGGCAGGCGGACCAGCCCTGCATGCTCCTGCGCATCGCCGACGGCCGTGTCCGGGCGGAATTCGAGCAGCCGCAGCGCGCCGTGACCCCCGGGCAATATGCGGTGTTCTACCTGGAGGATGAGTGCCTGGGTGGCGGCGTGATCGAGGCCCTGCCGGAGCCGGCGGATGCGCAGCACGTGGCCGCGGCCGAACTGTCTCGGGCCTGATGCTTACCTTATAATAAGCGGCTCAAGTCATCCCTTCCCGACGGCACGTCCGCGTCTCTCCCGAAACCGGCCCCGGCGGGGAATCCATCCCTAACCGGAGGCGTCATGCAGGATAGCTTCAAGTCGCGCGCCACGCTCAACGTCGGCGGCAAGGACTACGAGATCTTCAAGCTCAGCGCGCTGGAGGCCAAGTACAAGGTCTCGCGCCTGCCCTATTCCCTGAAGATCCTGCTGGAGAACATGCTGCGCCTGGAAGACGGCGTGAGCGTGACCCACGCCGACATCGACGCGCTCGCCTCCTGCGACCTCAAGAAGCTGCCGCCCAGGGAGATCGCCTTCACCCCGGCCCGCGTCATCCTGCAGGACTTCACCGGCGTGCCGGCGGTGGTGGACCTCGCCGCCATGCGCGATGCCATGAAGAAGCTGGGCGGGGACCCGAAGAAGATCAACCCGCTGTGCCCGGCCGAGCTCGTCATCGACCACTCGGTGATGGTGGACCACTACGGCAACGCGCAAGCCTTCGACCTCAACGCCAAGCTCGAGTTCGACCGCAACAAGGAGCGCTACGCGTTCCTGCGTTGGGGCCAGAACGCATTCCGCAGCTTCAAGGTGGTGCCGCCCGACACCGGCATCGTGCACCAGGTGAACCTCGAGTTCCTGGCGCGCGTGGTCTTCGTGAACGAGCAAGGCCAAGCTTACCCCGACACGGTCGTCGGCACCGACTCCCACACCACCATGATCAACGGCGTGGGCGTGCTGGGCTGGGGCGTGGGCGGCATCGAGGCGGAGGCCGCCATGCTGGGCCAGCCCTCCACCATGCTCATCCCCGAAGTCATCGGCGTGAAGCTCACCGGCAGGCTGGCCGAAGGCGCCACCGCCACCGACCTCGTGCTCACCGTCACCGAGATGCTGCGCAAGCGCGGCGTCGTCGAGAAGTTCGTGGAGTTCTTCGGCGACGGCCTTAAGCACCTGCCGCTGGCGGACCGCGCCACCATCGCCAACATGGCGCCGGAGTACGGCGCCACCTGCGGCATCTTCCCCATCGACGACGAGACCCTGGCCTACCTGCGCCTCACCGGCCGCGGCGAGGACGAGGTGAAGCTGGTGGAGGCCTATGCCAAGGCCCAGGGCATGTGGCGACACGACGGCCAGGAGGCGGAGTACAGCGACGTGCTGCAGCTCGACCTCGGCAGCATCCAGCCCTCGCTCGCCGGCCCCAAGCGCCCGCAGGACCGCGTGCTCCTGGGCGACATGCCCAAGAACTTCAAGACGGCCTTCGACAAGGATCAGGCCACCCGCAAGTCCGCCGGCCCCGCACAGGTGGACAATGACGGCAGCAAGTTCGAGCTCGCCGACAGCGCGGTGGTGATCGCCGCCATCACGAGCTGCACCAACACCTCCAATCCTGCGGTGCTGGTGGCGGCAGGCCTCTTGGCGCGCAAGGCGCGCGAGCGCGGCCTCACTTCCAAGCCCTGGGTGAAGACCTCTCTCGCCCCCGGCTCCAAGGTGGTGACTGAGTACCTCAAGAAGGCGAACCTGCTCTCGGACCTGGAAGCCGTGGGTTTCTTCCTGGCGGGTTACGGCTGCACCACCTGCATCGGCAACTCCGGCCCGCTGCCGGACGCCATCGGCAAGGCCGTGAACGACAACAAGCTGTCGGTGGCGGCGGTGCTCTCCGGCAACCGCAACTTCGAGGGCCGCGTGCACCAGGATGTGCGCATGAACTACCTGGCTTCGCCGCCGCTGGTGGTGGCCTACGCCCTGGCCGGCCGCGTGGACGTGGACGTGGCCCATGAGCCGCTCGGCACCGGCAAGGACGGCAAGCCCGTCTACCTCAAGGACATCTGGCCCTCCCAGAAGGAGATCCAGTCCACCATCGCCCAGTGCCTGGATGCCGGCATGTTCAAGAAGTCCTACGGCGACGTGTTCCAGGGCGACGCGCGCTGGCAGGGCATGCAGGTGGGCACCGGCGACATCTACCAGTGGAGTGATGCCTCCACCTACGTGCAGAACCCGCCTTACTTCGACGGCATGGGCAAGCAGGCTCCCGGCATCCATACCATCAAGGGCGCGCGCTGCCTGGCGCTGTTCGGCGATTCCATCACCACCGACCACATCTCCCCGGCCGGCGCCATCAAGAAGGATTCGCCCGCCGGCAAATACCTCATCGCCCACGGCGTGCAGCCGGTGGACTTCAACTCCTACGGCTCGCGCCGCGGCAACCACGAGGTGATGATGCGCGGCACCTTCGCCAACACCCGCATCAAGAACGCGATGGTGCCGGGCGTGGAAGGCGGCGTCACCAAGCACCTGCCGGACGGCGCGCAGATGCCCATCTACGACGCCGCCATGCAGTACAAGCAGGAGAGCGTGCCGCTGGTGGTGATCGCCGGCAAGGAATACGGCACTGGGTCCTCCCGCGACTGGGCTGCCAAGGGCACCATCCTGCTGGGCGTCAAGGCGGTGATCGCCGAGTCCTTCGAGCGCATCCACCGCTCCAACCTGGTGGGCATGGGCGTGCTGCCCCTAACCTTCACGGGCGGCAAGAACGCCGCCGCCCTGGGCCTGGACGGCAGCGAAGTGTTCAGCATCGAGGACCTGCGCGACGGTGCCAAGGAAGTCACGGTCACCGCCCGCAAGGCCGACGGCAAGGAGATGAGCTTCACCGCCAAGGTCCGGATCGACACCCCCAAGGAATGGGAGTACTACAAGAACGGTGGGATCCTGCATTACGTGCTGCGCCAACTGGCAGCTTGAACAAGGCATGATGAAAACGAAAAGCCCCGCTCACGCGGGGCTTTTATTTTGACCATGGGCGTCGCTCAGAATGAGTAGCGCAACCCTATACGAGTCTCTTCAGTGGTGAACTGGGAGCGCTCGTAGGTGACGTCCACGCTGAATCCGTAATCGAGTTTCTTCATCACCCGCAGGCCGTAGAGGAAGACTTCACCCTGGTCCTCCTTGAGGAGCACCTTGCCCGGGTCGCCCGCTTTCCAGGCCATCTCTCCTGCCAGCACCGCGAGGTAGAGCTGCGGCGCCACTTCGTAGCGCGCCACCATCACCGCGGAATAGCCTTGGAGGCTCGGGCAGGAGAAGCGCGTGGCATTGTCCGGGCAGTAGTGGATGCCGCTGCAGGCGAAAGGCGGCTGCCCCGGCGCGCAGCTGCCGCTGGTGTTCTGGTAGAACGCGGTGGGTGCGCCGTAGTCGTGGTAAGCGCCCTCGATGCTGAAGATGTCGCTGAGGTCGTAGCCCAGGAACAGCGTCTTGGCCGTCTGGGTGCCGTCGATGCCGCCCTGCTGCCCGCCGGCAAGGGAGAGACTGCCGCGGTTGAGGGAGGCGTGGCCGATGCCGACACCGATGTAGGAGGGACCATCGGCATGGGCCGCATTCGCCGCTACGAGCAGCACGGCGGCCAGGAGCACGTTTGCAAGTTTCATCGGGGACCCCATTCGGCAGATGGACGCCATTCTACAAAAAGAATACCCCGCAATGCGGGGTATTCAATTAACGAGCAAACGAAGCAGCTTATTTGTCGTCTTCCGTCTTCCAGACCACTGGCGTCCACTTGCCCGAGGCCTCGAACTTGGCGCCCACGTAGTAGGCCTTGCCCTGCTCCACCGTAAGCTTGAGGTCGTGGGTCTCCTGGCCGTAGCTGGCATGGCGCTGCAGGCCGGGGATGTCCGCCAGGTTCACGCTGCGGGCGAGCTTGATGCCGAGGGTGTAGTCACCTGGCTTTACCCACAGTACACCCTGGTCGCTGCGGTTGGTGAGCTTGCCATCCACCGTCCAGACCTCCACCGGGTAGGTCTGCTTGGCGGTCTGGTCCACGTTGAGGTGCAATGTGCCGTGCGGCTCGCTCTTGGAGCCCAGGAACGGCGAGTCCGAAGCCGCCAGGCCCGCCACGCTCACCAGCGCGAACAGGGCGGCGGTCAACACCGCGAATCGAGTCTTGGAAAATTTCATGGCGTCCTCCTGATGCTTGAATCTGGCCTTACATACGCATGACCGTCCCGCGCCCGCGGGAATTCCCTCTGCAGTTAACGTCCGGTCGGCGCCGCCGGATGACATGGCGGCCTGTCCACGCTACACCCGGCCGACGGACCCGTCTCGCCGGATTCAGACGCCGTCGGCCTCCCGCGCCACCGGCCGGCCGGCGTCACGGATCCATTCGCTCCAGGAACCGGCATAGAGCCGCCCTCCCTTGAGTCCCGCCACCTCCATGGCCAGCAGCCCCTGGCAGGCGGTGACACCGGAGCCGCACATGCACACCACCTGCTCGGGCTTGGTGCCGGCCAGCACGGTCTCGAAACGCTGGCGCAGCACTGCAGGACAGTGGAAGCGCCCGTCCTCCGCCACGTTACCGGCGAACGCCAGGTTCGCCGCCCCCGGCACGTGCCCCGCCACCGGGTCGATGGGTTCCTCCTCGCCGCGGAAACGCTTGGGTCCGCGCACGTCCAGCAGGCCGCGCTTGCGGTCGCGTACCATCTCCAGCACCTCGTCGGTACTCAGCCACATGTCGCGGCGCGGCTCGTGCAGGTCGAAGCGGCGCGCTTCGACGCGGGGCGGTTCGGTACTCACCGGCCGTTCCTCCTTGAGCCATTGCTGCCAGCCGCCGTTAAGCACGGCCGCTTCGGTATGCCCGAGCCAGCGTAGCAACCACCACAGGCGCGCCGCATAGGCGCCGCCCGCATCGTCGTAAGCCACCACCTGGGTGCCAGCACCGATGCCGGCGCGTCCGAACACCTCGGCGAGCTGGGCCGGGTCCGGCAGGGGATGGCGTCCCGTCTCTGGCGTCAGCGGACCCGAGAGATCGCGTTCCAGGTGCAGATGGCGCGCGCCGGGGATGTGGCCGGCGGCATAGCGGCGCGGCCCCTCCTCCGGGTCGGTGATGGACGAGCGGCAGTCCGCCACCACCCAGGCCGGATCAGCCAGGTGCGCGGCCAGGACCTCGGTCTCCACCAGCGCGTCGAACATGCGGATGATTATACGTGCGGACCGCGGGACCGCCGATTGGACCGGACGGTGCGTTATGACAGGCGTGTCAGGCGATCTCGACCCAGGCGGGTACGTCGCGCCAGGACTCGCCCAGCTCCTGGTCGAGCTCGCGACACCTGGGCTCGAACTCCTCCACCAGCTTCCAGAAGCGGGGCGAGTGATCGAGGTGCTTGGTATGCGCGAGTTCGTGGATGACGAGGTAGCGCACCAACTCAGGCTCCAGGAACAGGAGCTTGTAGTTGAGGCTGAGGGTGCCGCTGGAGGAGCAGCTGCCCCAGCGGCTGGTTTGGCCGCGGATCTGCAGCTTCTTGAAGCTGAAGCCGGTGCTGTGGCAGAGCCGCGGCAGATAACTGCCGAAATGCCCGCGGGCGCGCTCCATGAGCCAGCGGCGCAGCGCCTGGCGCGCGGCGCGCTCGTCATGCCCGTCGTAGTGCACGGTGAGCACGCCGCCGCGGGCGGTGACGCGGGCGCGGTTGCCGCCGCGGCTGCGGTAACGCACCTCCCAGTGCTCATCGATGCCGCGCAACTCCAGGACCGTGGGCAGCGTGAGGTCCGCGTCCACGATCTGCTCGCGCATGCGCTGCCATGTGTCGCGGATCCACTGCCGGTGCCGCAGCACGAAGGCGCGGGCGCGCTCGCGACTCACATGCCGGGGGATCACCACTTCGATCCCGTTCCAGGGCGTGATGTGCACCTGCAGCGACTTGGCCCGCGGGCTGCGCCGCCAATGGTAGGCGAGATGGCTCTGCATCATGGAAGCGACTCCACGCGGAGAGGTCTAGGCTTGCCGCTTCTCCGCGTAACCGTATTCTTCGCGCGCCGCCAGCACCGTGGACTCTGACTCGAACAGTTCCGGCAGCACGAACTCGAACTCATGGCGGTGCACTGCGACGATGTCGCCGTGCTTGAGGGCATGGTCACCGGCCACCCGCTCGCCGTTGACGAAGGTGCCGTTGATGCTGCCCTGGTCGGTGATCCAGAAGGAATGACCGCGCCGTTCGATGAGCGCGTGGCAGCGGCCCACGGTGGGCTCGGCCGCCAGCACGTACTGCACCTCCGGGTCATAGCCGGCCACGCGGCCGATGACGGTGGCCTTCTCGCCAAGCTCGTAGCGCTTGATGTCGTTGGGGTTGCTGATGTCGTACAGCACCGCCTGCAGGCCGTCGGGCTGCCCCGCCGGCGCCTGCGGCTTGGGCAGCACGTTCTTAAGCCCGCCCTTCTTCCAGACGTAGAACCCGCCGCCGCCGAACACCGCCAGCAACACCAGTGCCACCACCACCGTGAGCAGAAGCCGGCGCGAATCGTCCTCCTCCTGCTGCATGTGGGTGAGAGGCGTGTTGAAGCTGAACCCCCCGGATCCTGCCGCGGGCTGCTGCTGCGGGGCGGCAGGTGCCATCCCGGCGTCGGCCGGCTGCGGCACCGGCTTGCCGGAGAGCAGCGTGTCGCTGATCTGGCGGTAGATGCCGGCTAGGTCGCCCGCCTGGTAAGCGCGGTAGTAGCCTGCGCCGGTCTTCTGCGCCAGCTGCTGCAGGAGCTCGTAGTCGGCCTGGTCGGTGAAGGCCACGCCGAAGATGCGCACCCGCCTGGATACGGCCTCCGGGATCAGCGACTGCACGATCCAGTGGATCTTGTCGCTGTCGCGGGAAGCGTTGCCCACGTCCACGTAGCCGTCGGTCATGAGCACGATGCAGCGCAGCGAGTCGGCACGGCCGTGGCTGTCCAGCTCGTAGAGCGCGCGCTCCAGGGCGGCGCCGGTGTCGGTCCATTGGCCCCGGTAGTCGAGCTGCTGCACCGCGGCCTGCGCCTGGATGCGGGTACCCTCGTCCAGCGGCGTGAGCGGCATCAGGACCTTGGGGCTGTTGGCGAACTGGATGATGGAGAGGCGGACGTCGCCCTTGAGGCCGTCCACGAAGCTGGTGACCGCCTGGCCGGCGAGCCGGTTGGGGTCATTCGCGCGCATGCTGCCGGAGTTGTCCAGCACCAGCACCACGTCCTGGGCTGCGGACGCGGGCAGGACCAGCGCCAGCCACAGGCCCAATACCCCCATGAGACGTGCTGCAGACTTCACGCAAACCCCCTGCTTGTCTTTCTTCATTGTAGCGGGCGCCGGCCTGAACCGGCAGCCAAAATTCCATTTAACGCAAACGGTTATGAGCGGTTCTTAAAGGGGATTTTCCAAGCCCCTTCAATGAGATACCCCTGGAACGTCTAAAAATGCACCAATCCCCTGCCGTCTGCAAGGAGGACATCCATGCCCCCTCCCAGGACCTGCGGCAGCATACCCGTGAGGCCGGCTCGAGGGTGTGACGCCTGTCACTCGACAGGCTCCGGCGGGCCTGCGGATAATGCCGGCCCTGTCCTTCCCCACGGCCCGCCATGCCCGCCATCCTCGAAGTCCGTGATCTCGTGAAGCGCTACCCCGGCGTGACCGCCGTGGACGGCATCCGCTTCGCGGTGGAGGGGGGCGAGTGCTTCGGCCTGCTGGGGCCCAACGGCGCCGGCAAGACCACCACCGTGGAGATGATGGAGGGCATCATCTCTCCCAGCGCCGGTGAGGTGCTGTACCGGGGCATGCCAGTCGACGCGCACTTCCGCCAGGAGGTGGGCATCCAGTTCCAGTCCACCGCGCTGCAGGACTTCCTCACGGTGCGCGAGACGCTGCAGATGTTCCGCAGCCTCTACAACCGCGGCCTGGACGTGGACGAACTGGTGCGCATGTGCACCCTGCAGGAATACGTGGACCGGGACGCGCGCAAGCTCTCCGGCGGGCAGCGCCAGCGCCTGCTGCTGGCCCTCGCCCTGGTCAATGACCCCGAAGTGCTGTTCCTGGACGAGCCCACCACCGGCCTCGACCCCCAGGCGCGCCGCAACTTCTGGGACCTGATCCGCGCCATCAAGTCCCGCAACAAGACCGTGATCCTCACCACCCACTACATGGAAGAGGCGTTCCTGCTCTGCGACCGCATCGCGATCATGGACCATGGCCACATCATCGCCGAGGGCCCGCCCGCCACGCTCTTGGCCAAGCACTTCCACGACGTCATCCTGCAGCTGCCTAAGCAGGACTTCCCCGCTGCCGCGGCCCAGCTGGGACTGGACGTGCATGACGCCGGCGAGAGCGTGGAGATACAGACCGCCGACGTGGACGCCACCCTGCAGAAGCTGATGGAAGGCAAGGTGCCGCTGGCGCGCCTACGCATCCGCGAACGCACCCTCGAGGACCTGTTCCTCGAGCTCACCGGAAAGGAACTGCGGGCATGACGCACCGCTTCCTCGCGATCCTGAAGGCCCGCAACCTCGAGTTCCTGCGCGACCGTGCCGCGCTCGGCTGGAACATCGTGCTGCCGGTGCTGATCGTGATCGGCATGTGGTTCATCTTCTCGGGCGGCCAGAAGCCGCTGTTCAAGGTGGCAGTGCTGAACGGCGGCGTGCCCATCGAGCAGATCGACGAAGCCTTCCTCAAGACCCGCTACGTGGATTTCTACCCGGTCGCCGACGAGCGGCAGGCCGAGTCCAAGGTCGCCCACAACCAGATCGACATGCTGCTGGATCCGCGGGACCCCAAGGCGCCGCGCTACTGGGTGAACGAGACCTCGCCCAAGGGCTACGTGCTGGAGAAGATCCTGGCGGGCGAGACGGACGTGCGCTACACCCGCGCCACCGTGACCGGCAGGGCCATCAACTACGTGGACTGGCTCATCCCCGGCGTGCTGGGCATGAACATGATGTTCTCCTGCCTGTTCGGCGTGGGCTACGTGATCGTGCGCTACCGCAAGAACGGCTTCCTGAAGCGCCTCAACGCCACGCCGCTCATGGCCTTCGAGTTCATCGCCGCCCAGGTCTCGTCGCGGCTGCTGCTCATCATGAGCATCACCCTGGCGGTGTTCATCGGCACGCACCTCCTGATCGACTTCTACATGGCCGGCAGCTACTGGCTGCTGCTCCTGGACGCGGTGCTGGGGGCGGCGTGCATGATCTCCCTCGGCCTGCTGGTGGCGGCACGGGTAGCGAGCGAGGAGTTCGCCGGCGGCCTGCTCAACCTCGCCTCCTGGCCCATGATGTTCCTCTCGGGCGTATGGTTCTCCCTGGAAGGCGCGCCCTGGTGGATACAGGACTTCTCCAGCATCTTCCCCCTCACGCAGATGCTGATCGGCGCCCGCAAGATCATGCTGGACGGCGCCGGCGTCGCCGAGATCTGGCCGCAGCTCGTCTCCATGGGCGCCATGACCGCCCTGTTCCTGGGCCTGGGTTCCTTCGGCTTCAAGTGGAAGAATGAGTGACCCCCGGCTTGGCCTGAGACTATCCGGCCCCATCTCTCAGTGATGCTGTCCTTCTTCGACCGCTGGCGTGAACGGCGCATCCTGAAGCGCCACCCCATAGCCGAAGCGGACTGGCGCACGGCTCTCAAGCGATCCGCGCCTCTGGCGCGCCTCGATGCTTCCGATCAGGCCCGCCTGCGGGTGATGGCGACCCTGCTCCTGCACGACAAGAGCATCGAGCCGGTGCGGGGCTTGGAACTGGCCTCCGCCGATCGCGCCTGGCTCGCCGCCCTCGCCTGCCTGCCTGTGCTCAAGCTCGGGTTGCGCTGGTACCGGGAATGGCATTCCATCGTGGTCTACCCCGATGCCTTCGTGCCGGAGCGCGAGCACGTGGATGAGGCCGGCGTGGTGCACCGGCACCGCACGCCCCTGTCGGGAGAAGCCTGGGAACAGGGTCCGGTGATCCTGGCCTGGGAAGAAGTGGCGGGGGCCGGCGCGACGCCGGGCCACAACGTCGTGATCCACGAGATGGCCCACAAGCTGGACATGCTGAACGGCGACGCCAACGGCTTCCCGCCGCTGCATGCGCGCATGAGCCGGCGCATCTGGGTACAGGTCCTGGGCGGCGCCTTCCGCCAACTCGAGCAGCGCGTGGATGCGGGATACCCGCCGCCGTTGGACCCCTACGGCCTCGAGAGTCCCGGCGAGTTCTTCGCCGTGGCGAGCGAAGCCTTCTTCGAGACACCGCGCAGGCTCAGGAACTTCTCACCCGAGCTCTACCAGCAGCTCGCCCTCTTCTACCGGCAGCGTCCGCTGCCGGAATGACTCAAAGCTGACGAAGGCTCGTAGCTATAGGCATCCTGACGGCACGTGCAGCCGGCAAGAGCCCACCCAGCAGACCCATGAGCAGTGCATAGACCGCACCTTCCATCAGCAGGCCCGGCGTGACCCGGAACGAGAACGCGAGCTGCGCGAAGTTGGAACCCATGGTGCTGGTCTCGATGCCGTTGAAGAGGAAATAGGCCAGCACGCCGCCCACCACGCCGCCGGCGAGGCCCAGCAGCATGCCCTCCACCAGCACCGACAGCAGCACTGGCGAGCGGCCGAACCCGAGGGCCCGCAGCGTCGCTATCTCGGCGGCACGGCTCGACACCGAGTTGTACATGGTGTTCACCGCGCCGAACACCGCCCCGATGCCCATCAGGAACGCGATGAAGGCGCCGATGCCGGTGATGAACGCGTTCATGTTCTTGGACTGCTCCGCGTAGAAATCCGTCTCCCGGTCCACGCTCACGTTGAGCTGGGGATTGGTGGTGAGGTAGTCCTTGAACTGCTGGAAGTCGCCGGGCGAGGCCAGCTTCACGTACACCGACTCCATGGAGCTGCCGCGGTTGTAGGCCGCCTGCATCACCGTGAGGTCGCCCCACACCTCCGAGGAGTACACGCCGCCGTCGTCGAAGAAGCCTACGATGTGCCACGTGTAGGGTCCGGACTGGATCACGCCGCCCAGGCTCAGGCCCTTGTACTCGTGCGACGCGTGCAGGCCCACGATGACCTCGTTGAGGCCCGGCTGGAAGCTGCGGCCGGCGGTGAGGCGCACCTTGTCGTGCACCTGGAATGCCGTGCCGCTGACCCCGCGGAACGGCACGTTCGCGTCGAGGCCGGTGTCCGTCTTCTGCAGGCTGAGCTGCACCAGGAGTTCCTCCGAGGCCAGGGGACCCGCCTCGCCGCTGCGGATGCCGGGCGCGCCGGCCACCACCTTGGCATCCTTGTCGCCTAACACGCTGTTGATCTCGGCGCCTGCGCCGCCACGCAGCACCACCGCCACGTCCGGCGAGCCGGAACCGCGCAGCGTGGCATTGAACCCGTCCCGGATGGCGAACACTGCGACGAACACCATGATGACGCCCGTGAAGCCGATCACCGCCACCAGGGAGGAATCCAGGCGCGCCTTGAGGTTGCCGAGGTTGAGCACGCAGACGGTGTAGAGCTGATGCAGCCAGCGCATGTCAGGCCCTCCTCAGGGCGGTGGCCACCTGCAGGCGCATGGCCTGCACCGCGGGCAGCAGGCCCGCCAGCAGGCCGAGCAGCAGCATCAGCAGGATGCCGAGCGCGATGCCGGCGGGCGGCGTGTGGAAGTTCTGCAGGAACGGCAGCTTGGAGCCGATACCGCTGGCGAAGCCGGAACCCAGGAACAGGCCGAGCGCGCCGCCCAGCACCGTCACCAGCAGCGACTCGCCCAGCACCATCAGGCCCACGCCGCGGCGGCTGAAGCCCAGGGCTTTCAGCACCGCGAGCTCGCTCACCCGCTCGCGGATGGACTGGGCCATGGTGTTGGCGGTGACCAGCAGCATGCTGAACAGCACCGCGCTCACGATGCCGGTGACGATCTTGCCGATGTTGCCCAGCATGGCGGCGAAGCTCTGCAGGAAGGCCTTCTCGGTCTGGGTCTTGCTCTCGGCGGCGGAGTTCGCGAACAGCTGGTCCACGTCCCGGGCGATGGCGCCGGAGCGCGCGGGGTCCGCCACCTTGAGCACGAACATGTTGGCCTGGTTGTTGCGGAACGCGCGGGCCTCATCCAGGTACTTGTAATGCATCAGCAGGAGGTCTTCCTGGCCGCCGCTGTAGACGCCGTCCACGGTCACGTCCCACGTGCTCTTGCCGTCCTTGTCGCGCCAGATGTTGGAACGCAGCGGGAAATGGTCGCCGGCCTTCCAGCCGTAGCGCTTGGCGAGGATCTGGCCCACGATCACGCCCGTGCGGTCCGCGAGCCAGGCCTGGGCCTGGCCCGGCGGAAGCTGCATGTCCGAATGCACCTCCAGAAAGCTCGGCGCGTCCACCGCGAAGCCGGTGATGGGCTGGCGCGGGTCCTGGTAGTAGGCGCCGACCCAGTCCTGCAGCGTCACCGCCGCCACACCCGGCACCTTGGCGATGCGGTCGACGTAGTTCACGGGCATGGAGTTGATGAGGCCGGTCTTGTTCATGACCATGAGGCGGTCGGCGCCGGCCAGCTCCACGCCGCCGGTGAAAGCCTGGTCCACGGCGCCCAGCACCGCGAACAGCATGAAGGCGATGAACACCGACAGCAGCGTGAACACCGTGCGCACCTTGCGCCGCATCAGGTTCGCCCAGATGAGAGGAAGGTATTTCACTTCTCGGGCTCCGCGGCCAGCTTGCCCTTGTTCATGTAGAGGATGCGGCGCGCGCGGGCGGCGGCGTGCGGGTCGTGGGTGACCATCACGATGGTCTTGCCCTGCTCGCGGTTGAGCGCCTGCAGGAGGTCCAGGATCTCGTCGCCGGATTTGCGGTCCAGGTCGCCGGTGGGCTCGTCGCAGAGCAACAGCAGCGGGTCCGCCACGATGGCACGGGCGATGCCCACGCGCTGCTCCTGGCCGCCGGAGAGTTCCGAGGGCCTATGCTTGGCGCGGTCGGCGATGTTGGTGAGCTGCATGGCAGCCTGCACGCGCCGCTTGCGGTCGGAAGCCGAAAGCCCCGTCAGCAGGAGCGGCAGCTCCACGTTGCGCTCGGCGGAGAGCACCGGCAGCAGGTGGTAGAGCTGGAAGACGAATCCCACGTTGCGGGCGCGCCAGCGCGCGAGTTCCGACTCGCCAAAGCTGGCGATGTCGGTGCCTTCCACCTTGAGGCTGCCGGAGGTGGGCCGGTCGATACCGCCCAGCAGGTTCAGCAGCGTGGTCTTGCCTGAACCTGAGGGGCCCATGAGCGCGAGGAAGTCACCCCGCGGGATGCTGAGGGTGAGGTCCTGCAGCACGTGTACGGTCTCGCCGCCGCGCGGGTATTCCTTGGTGATGCCCTGCAGCTCCACCAACGGTGTGCCGGCGTCGGCACGCGGGACGGGATTGGGCCTGCTCATGTCATGCTCCTGATGTCGGATATCTTCAAGGGTTGTTGTTCTCGCGCACACGCATGCCGTCGGCGAGCGGCTTCTCGGAAGCGGTGATCACCTTCTCCTCGCCAGCCACGCCCGCCAGGACTTCCACGTCCGAACCCGTGGCGGCGCCGAGCTTGATGGCACGGCGCTCCACGCGGCCATCGGCGTAGATGAAGACGTAGGGGGTGGCGCCGTCCTTGTGCACCGCGGCCTGCGGGACCTGCACGCGCGCGGCCGGCGCGGAAGCCTCGCCGCTCCCCTCGCCCAGGAACCACACCTGGATCGCCATCTGCGGCAGGATGCGCGGGTCGAGTTGGTCGAAGCCCACGCGCACCTTCACGGTGGCCTTGTCGCGGTCTGCGGTGGGGATGATGCTCACAACGTGTGACGGGATGTGCCAGTCCGGATAGGCGTCCAGCACCGCGTCCACCTTCTGCCCGCCGTGGACGCGGCCGATGTAGGCCTCGTTCACGTCCACCTCGATCTCGAGAGAGCTCATGTCCACCACGGTGGCGATGCCGGTGCGGGTGTTGCCGCCGCCGGCGGAGTTCGGGGAGATCATCTCGCCGGGCTGCGCATCCTTCGACACCACCACGCCGGCGAAGGGCGCGCGGATCACGGTGTCATCCAGGAACTGCTGGTCCAGTGCCAGGCTGTTTTCGGCCACGCTGGCCTGCTGGCGCGCGCTGTCCAGGGAAGCCTGCAGGCTCGCCTCACGGGTAGTCGCGGCGTCCATGTCGGCCTGGCTCACCAGGTGGCGGGCATAGAGCGTGCGGGTGCGGGCGAGGTCGCGCTCGGCATTGGCGTGCTCCACCTCGGTCTGCACCGCGAGCGCACGGGCGGCGGCGAACTGGCTCTTGGCCACGTTCACCTGGTCGCGGGCGGTGGCATCGTCCAGGCGCGCCAGCACCTGGCCTGCCTTCACGTGCATGCCCTCCTCCACGTGCACTTCGCTCACCTTGCCGGTGACTTTGGAGGAGACCACCGCCTGCAGGCGCGGCACCACGTAACCGGAGGCATTGAGCAGGCGAGCACCTGCCCCCGCGGCAGGGCTGTCCTGCACCACGCGGGCGGAGGCGGTCTGCACTGATATATAGGTGGGCTTGAACAGCAGCCAGGCCACCAGGGCTGTGACCGTCAGGAGCAGCAGCGCGGCGCCGGCCAGCAGCGGACGGCTGCGGCGCTTCAGGGCCGCGTCGTCGGCGCCGCGGTCCATGCGCAGGGCATCCAAGGCATCCCGGTCCAGTGGCATGAGGCTCCCCGTAGAGTTCGGCGTCGGACACGCGGCGGGGCATAGTTTACACTTGCGCCGCCCGCGGCCTTCCGACGCGAGGCATTCTGGCCATGTGGGTACCCCGGCGGCAGTCCCATCCATCAGGAATCCGTGATGACAGATGTCATGCCCTCCGCGCTGGTGGACATCGGCGCCAACCTCACCCACGACAGCTTCGACGCGGACCGGACCGAGGTCATCGCGCGGGCACAGACCGCCGGCGTGGAGCGTTTCGTGGTCACCGGCAGCGACGCGGCCCATAGCCGCAAGGCGCTGGAGCTCAGCGCCGCATGGCCTGGAATCCTCTACGCCACCGCCGGCGTGCACCCGCACCATGCCAAGGACTGCACTCCGGGCACCCGCGACGAACTCCGGGAACTGCACCGGCACAAGGAGGTGGTAGCGGTCGGTGAATGCGGCCTGGACTATTTCCGCAACTTCTCACCGCCGGAGAGACAGCGGGAGGTGTTCGGCATGCAGCTCGAGCTCGCCGCCGAGTGCGGCAAGCCCGTGTTCCTGCACCAGCGGGACGCCCATGACGACTTCATGCGCATATTCACCGACCACCGGCCACGGCTGTCGAAGGCCGTGGTGCACTGCTTCACCGGCGACGCGGCGGAGCTCAAGGACTACCTGGCGCTGGACTGCCACATCGGCATCACCGGCTGGATCTGCGACGAGCGCCGCGGCCTGCACCTGCGGGAATGCGTCGGGCTCATCCCCGCCGACAGGCTCATGCTTGAGACCGATGCACCCTACCTCATCCCGCGGGACTTGAAGCCGCGGCCTGCCTCCAACCGCAACGAGCCCATGTACCTGCCCCATATCGCGCGCGTAGTGGCCGCGTGCCTCAGCAAGGACGTCGCGCAGCTGGTCGCAGAGACCGCGCGCAACTCGGAAGCTTTCTTCGGCCTGGGGTAAAATACCGCTCCCTCAAGACGCCCCCTCTATTTCGCACGGAGATACTGATGGACCTCAACCGGCTGAAGAGCTTCACCAACCAGGCCTGGGACCAGTCCATCATCCCGCAGTTGAAGACGTATATCGGCATCCCCAACAAGTCGCCGAACTTCGACGCCGATTGGCAGGCCCATGGCCACATGGACAAGGCGGTGGAACTCGCCGCCGACTGGTGCCGTCAGCAGCCCATCAAGGGCATGACGGTGGAGGTGATGCGCCTGCCGGGCCGCACGCCGGTGCTGTTCGCCGAGATCCCCGGCGAGCGCAAGGACACGGTGCTGCTCTACGGCCACCTGGACAAGCAGCCGGAGTTCACCGGCTGGCTGGAGGGCCTGGAACCCTGGAAGCCGGTGATGCGCGGCGACAAGCTCTACGGCCGCGGCGGCGCGGACGACGGCTACGCCACCTTCGCTTCCCTCACCGCCATCCGCGCGCTGCAGGAGCAAGGCATCCCCCACGCCCGCTGCGTCATGATCATCGAGTGCTGCGAGGAGTCCGGCAGCTTCGACCTGCCCCACTACATCCAGACGCTCGGCAAGCGCCTCGGCGACGTGAGTCTGGTGGTATGCCTGGACGCGGAGTGCGGCAACTACGACCAGCTCTGGACCACCACCTCGCTGCGCGGCAACCTCGTCGGCACGCTCACGGTGGAGGTGCTCACCGAGGGCGTGCACTCCGGCGCCGCCTCAGGGATAGTGCCCTCCAGCTTCCGCGTGCTGCGTACGCTGCTGGACCGGGTGGAGGACTCCGCCACCGGCACCTCCAAGGTGAAGAGCCTCAAGCCCAAGATCCCGGCCCAGCGCATGCAGCAGATCCGGCGCGTGGCCAAGGTGCTGAAGAACACCGTGTTCACCAAGATGCCCTTCGCCAAGGGCGTGCAGCCCATCGCCAAGGACGTGGTGAAGCTCATCGTCAACAACACCTGGGGCCCGACCCTGTCGGTCACCGGCGTGGAGGGCATCCCCACGCTCGGCAACGCCGGCAACGTGCTGCGCCCCAAGACCACGGTCAAGCTCTCCTTCCGCCTGCCGCCCACCGCCGACGCACGCAAGGTCGGCGCCGAGGTGAAGAAGCTCCTGGAAGCCAAGCCGCCCTACGGCGCGCGCGTGAAGTTCGACATCGACTCCGCCATGGGCGGCTGGAACGCGGCGCCGGTGGCGCCGTGGTTGGAGAAGTCCATGCAGCGCGCCTCCAAGGCTCACTTCGGCAAGGACGCGGTGTACATGGGCACCGGCGGCAGCATCCCGTTCATGGGCATGCTGGGCGAGCGCTTCCCCAAGGCGCAGTTCCTGGTGACGGGCCTGCTCGGCCCCCACTCCAACGCCCACGGGCCCAACGAGTTCCTGCACGTGCCCACCGGCAAGAAGCTCACCGCGTGCGTGTCGCAGGTGATCGCGGACCACTGCGCGCGCAAATAGGAGCGATGCAAGGAAATGGATGCGGTGCTGCTATCGCGGGTGCAGATGGCGTTCACGCTCAGCTTCCACATCCTGTTCCCCACGCTCACCATCGGCCTCGCGGTATTCCTCGCCATCCTCGAGAGCCTGTGGCTTAAGACCGGCGACGACTTCTACCGGCGCCACTATCACTTCTGGGTGAAGCTCTTCGCCCTCACCTTCGGCGTGGGCGTGGTATCGGGGGTGGTGCTGTCCTACGAGTTCGGCACCAACTTCGGCCGCTTCTCCGCCATCGCAGGCAGCGTGGTGGGGCCGCTCATGAGCTACGAGGTGCTCACCGCGTTCTTCATGGAGGCGGGTTTCCTCGGCATCATGCTGTTCGGATGGAACCGGGTGGGCAGGAAGCTGCACTACACGGCGACCCTGCTGGTGGCTGCCGGCACCGTGACCTCGGCGTTCTGGATCCTATCCGCCAACTCCTGGATGCAGACGCCGGTGGGCGCCGAGTTGCGGGACGGCGTGTTCTACCCCCTGGACTGGTGGCAGATCGTCTTCAACCCGTCCTTCCCGTACCGCTTGGCGCACATGCTGCTGGCAGCGCTCCTGAGCTCCAGCGTGTTCGTGGCGGGCGTCTCCGCTTTCCTGTGGTCCAAGGGTCCTGAACCGCGTTTCGGCCGTTTCAGCTTCCGTTTCGCCATCGCGGCCGCAGCCATCCTCGCTCCGCTGCAGATCCTGGCGGGTGACCAGCAGGGGTTGATCGCGGAGCGCTACCAGCCCATCAAGGTCGCCGCCATCGAGGGCCATTGGCAGACCGGCGGCCACGCCCCCCTGGTGCTGTTCGGCTGGCCTGACGTGGAAACCCGCAGCAACAAGTACGCTGTCGAGTTGCCGGAAGCCGGCAGTCTCATCATCAAGCATTCCCGGGACGGCGTGGTGGTCGGCCTCGATGCGGTTGATCCCAAGGACTGGCCCTCGGTGCCGGTGGTGTTCTGGGCTTTCCGCATCATGGTGGGCCTGGGATTCCTGATGCTGGCCTATGCCTGGCTCGGCGCCTGGTACGCAAAACGCCACAAGGACGATATGCCGCGCTGGTTCCTCAGCGCCGCGGTGTGGATGGTACCGGCGGGTTTCATCGCCACCGTGGCCGGCTGGTGGGTGGCGGAGACGGGCCGCCAGCCCTGGGTGGTGTACGGCATCCTGCGCACTGCGGATGTCGCCACCGATGTCCCGGCGGCACAGGTGCTCTGGTCGCTGCTCACCTTCATCGCGGCCTACATCGTGGTCATGGCCGCCTATCTCTATTACATGCTCAAGGTGATCCGCGGCGGGCCGGCTGCCGCCAAGCCGCCCGAGCCCGCCACCGGCAAGGCTCCGCCGGCACGGCCCGCCTTCGGCGGCGTGGAGGACAAGTGATGCACGCACTGCCGCTGGTGTGGGCCGGGATCATCGCGCTGGGCGTCGCGATCTACGTGGTGATGGACGGCTTCGACCTCGGCATCGGCATCCTGTTCCCTTTTGCCAAGGACCACGGACACCGCGACGTCATGATGAACACCGTGGCGCCGGTGTGGGACGGCAACGAGACCTGGCTGGTGATGGGCGGTGTGGGGCTGTTCGCGGCCTTCCCCCGCGCTTATGCCATCCTGCTGCACGCCCTCTACATACCGTTGATCCTGATGCTGGTGGCGCTCATCTTCCGGGGCATCTCCTTCGAGTTCCGCTTCAAGGCCCACAAGAGCCGTGTACTTTGGGATATCGCCTTCAGCGCGGGCTCGATGCTCACGGCCCTCTGCCAGGGCATCACCCTCGGCGCCGTGGTGCAAGGCATCTCGGTGATAGACGGCCGCTACACCGGCGGCAGCTTCGACTGGCTCACGCCCTTCAGCCTGTTCACGGGCCTCAGCGTGGTGGCGGGATACGCCCTGCTGGGCTCGAGCTGGCTCATCATGAAGACCGAGGAGGACCTGCTGGACTGGTGCTACAGGATGGCCCGCCGCAGCCTGCTGCTGCTGCTCATCGCCATCGCCGTGGTGAGCCTCTGGACGCCCATCATGTCGCCGGCCATCCGCGAACGCTGGTTCTCCATCCCTAACTTTTATTATCTCTCCCAGGTGCCGCTCGCCACGCTGCTGCTGGCGGCCGGCCTCTGGTATTCCCTGAAGCGCCGCCACACCTATCCACCGTTCTACTGCAGCGTGGGCCTGTTCATGCTGGCGTACCTAGGGCTCATCATCAGTATCTGGCCTTACATCGTGCCGCGCGCCGTCACCTTCGAGCAAGCCGCCGCGCCGGAGTCGAGCCAGGTGTTCGAGCTGGTGGGCTTCCTGATCGTCATCCCCATCATCCTGACCTACACCGTCGCCGGCTACTACATCTTCCACGGCAAGGTGAAAGCCGGCGAGCACTACCATTGAGCCGGCGCATGAGCCCCAAGCTCAGGTCCTGGCTCTGGTTCGCGGGGATCTATCTCTTGTCGCTGGCGGCATTCGCCGCGGTGATGGGACTCTTGCGCCTCTTCATCCGCGCCTGACGGGGAGCGGACGTTCCTTGCCGGGCGGCACGTTCGCCGCCTCGCAGACCTTGTCCCACACCGCCTGCAGCTCCGCGTCCAGGGTCACGGGCTCCTTGGCGGGAGCGCGCAACAGCGGCTGGGCGAACTCCTCCAGGAGCTGCACGCCGTCGGGGCGGCCCTTGGGGAAGTGGCCGCGGGAAGTGAACAGGATGCGCGGCAGCACCTCGATGCCCGGCACCAGGTACTTAACCGCCGCCACCCGGTCGTGCATTGGGCGGATGGGGTTGTTGAACTGGTAGCGCCGGCGCTTGCCCATGGCGGTCCAGATGTCCATCTTCTCCGAGCCGAACACCGCGCCTTCCACGTCGCGAACGTCCAGCACGTAGAGACGGCGCTCACGCAGTATCAGCGCGTCCACCGGCACGAAGCCGCCGATACCGTCGGGGATCACCACGTCGCGGATGAGCCGGTCGGCGACGATGCGCAGGGTGCGGTTCACGTCGCGGCGCACCGCGGTCATGCGCAGCCACACGGCCAGCGCCACGATCGCGAGCAGCACGGCGAGCGCCGCGCCCGCCAGCGTCCAGACCTGCCAGTTGTCGTACCAGGCGTGAGCCATCCGCATCCCTCTCCGTCTCGTGCGTCCACCGGACCCCTCCGGCGGCGCGTATTGTAGCGGAACGGGTCGCCGACTTTATATGTCGTTCAGAACGGCAGCTTGCGGAAGAGTATGTCGCGGAACATGACCCAATCCCCCAGGAAACTGTAGATGGGATGGGTGAAGGTGGCGGGGCGGTTCTTCTCGAAGAAGAAATGTCCGATCCAGGCGAAGCCGTAGCCGAACAGCGGCAGCAGGAACCACCACTGCCAACGGCCCGTGACGAGGAGCCCCGCGAAGGTCAGCAGCACCAGGGAGCTGCCGATGAAGTGCAAGCGGCGGCAGGTGCGGTCGCTATGCTCCCCCAGGTAGAAGGGGTAGAACGCGCGAAAACTGGGGAAATCCCGGCTCATGCACCCACTATACAGCCGGGCTTTATCCGGGCGCCTAATAGGACTAAAATAGTCCTCTTTATGCAGTCTACGGTAACCCCATGCTGCGCCTGAGCAAATTGACCGACTACGGCACCGTGGTGCTGGCGGAGATGGCCCGGGAGCCCAAGCGGCTCTACGCCGCGGCCGAGCTCGCCGCCGCCCTGCATCTCGCCGCTCCCACCGTCAGCAAGCTGCTGAAGCAGTTCGCCCGGGCAGGCCTGGTCAGTTCCCAGCGCGGTGCCAAGGGTGGCTACAGCCTGGCACGCCCGGCCGAGCAGATCACGGCGGTCCACATCATCGACGCCATCGAGGGGCCGGTCGCCATCACCCAATGCAGCATGACCCACAGCCGCTGCGGCATCGAGGCGGTGTGCGGCATCGGCCACAACTGGCAGCGCATCAGCCTCGCGATCCGTGACGCCCTGAAGGGCGTGACCCTGGCGCAGCTCGCCCGGCCCGTGGCGCTGCCGCCGCGGCTCGACTTCAGCGGCGTGCTCGACGCGCCGCGCCGCCGGGAGCAGTGAGCGTGGCCACCGACAACAAGGACGTGGACAACCTGCTGCGCGGTGAGTACCGCCATGGCTTCGTCACCGACATCGAATCCGACACCGTCCCGCCGGGCCTCGACGAGGACGTGATCCGGCTCATCTCCCGCAAGAAGCAGGAGCCGGCCTTCATGCTGGAGTGGCGCCTCAAGGCCTACCGCCACTGGCTCACCATGAAGGAACCCCGCTGGGCTCACGTGAAGCATCCGCCCATCGACTTCCAGGACATCTCCTACTACTCCGCGCCCAAGTCGAAGAAGGACGGCCCCAAGAGCCTGGCGGACGTGGACCCGAAGCTGCTGGAGACCTACGAGAAGCTGGGCGTGCCGCTGCACGAGCGCGCCGCGCTCGCCGGGGTCGCCGTGGACGCGGTGTTCGACTCGGTGTCCGTGGCCACCACCTTCCGGGAGAAGCTGGCCGAGGCCGGCGTGATCTTCTGCTCCTTCTCCGAGGCGGTGCAGAAGCATCCGGCGCTGGTGGAGCAGTATCTGGGTTCAGTGGTGCCCTACTCCGACAACTTCTACGCCACCCTGAACTCCGCGGTGTTCTCCGACGGCTCCTTCGTGTACGTGCCCAAGGGCGTGCGCAGCCCCATGGAGCTCAGCACCTACTTCCGCATCAATGCCTCCAAGACCGGCCAGTTCGAGCGCACCCTCATCGTCGCCGACGAGGGCGCCTACGTGAGCTACCTGGAAGGCTGCACCGCGCCCATGCGCGACGAGAACCAGCTGCATGCGGCGGTGGTGGAACTGGTGGCGCTCAAGGATGCCCAGATCAAGTACTCCACGGTGCAGAACTGGTACCCCGGTGACGCCGAGGGCAAGGGCGGCATCTACAACTTCGTGACCAAGCGCGGCGAGTGCCGTGGGGAACGCTCACGCATCTCCTGGACCCAGGTGGAGACAGGTTCCGCCATCACCTGGAAGTATCCGAGCTGCGTGCTCAAGGGTGACGGCTCGGTGGGTGAGTTCTATTCGGTGGCGGTGGCGAACCACTACCAGCAGGCGGACACCGGCACCAAGATGCTGCACATCGGCAAGGGCACCCGCAGCACCATCGTGTCGAAGGGCATCTCAGCCGGCCACGGCCAGAACAGCTACCGGGGCCTGGTGAAGGTCGCCGCCGGCGCCGAGGACGCGCGCAACCACACCCAGTGCGACTCGCTGCTGATGGGCGACCAGTGCGGCGCCCACACCTTCCCCTACATGGAGGCCAAGAACCCCACCGCCCAGGTGGAGCACGAGGCCACCACATCCAAGATCAGCGACGACCAGCTTTTCTACTGCCGCAGCCGCGGCATCTCGGCGGAAGACGCGGTCAACATGATCGTGAACGGCTTCTGCAAGGACGTGTTCAAGGAACTGCCCATGGAGTTCGCGGTGGAGGCCCAGCGCCTGCTCGCGGTCACTCTCGAAGGTGCAGTCGGCTAAAAAGGCGAAAAAGAGATGCTTGAGATCAAGAACCTGCACGCACGCGTTGACGGCAAGGACATCCTCAAGGGCCTCAGCCTCGAGGTGAAGGCTGGCGAGGTCTGCGCGATCATGGGTCCCAACGGCTCCGGCAAGAGCACCCTCGCCCACATCCTGGCGGGCCGGGAAGGCTACGAAGTCACCTCAGGCAGCGTGAGCTTCGAGGGCAAGGACCTCCTGGCACTGGCGCCTGAGGAACGCGCCCGTGAAGGCGTGTTCCTGGCCTTCCAGTACCCGGTGGAAGTCCCCGGGGTGAACAACGTGTACCTGCTCAAGGCCGCCTTCAACGCCATCCGCAAGCAGCGCGGCGAGGAAGAGCTGGATGCCATGGATTTCCTGGCGCTGGTGAAGGCCAAGATGCAGTTCATGGAGATGGACCCGGCCTTCCTCAACCGCGCGGTGAACGAAGGCTTCTCCGGCGGCGAGAAGAAGCGCAACGAGATCCTGCAGATGCTGGTGCTGGAGCCGAAGCTCGCGCTGCTGGATGAGACCGACTCCGGCCTCGACATCGACGCCCTCAAGGTCGTCGCCAAGGGCGTCAACAAGCTGCGCGACCCCAAGCGCGCCATCGTCATGGTCACCCACTACCAGCGCCTCCTGGACCACGTGGTGCCGGACAAGGTGCACGTGCTGGCCAGTGGCCGGGTGGTGAAGTCCGGCGGCAAGGAGCTCGCGCTGGAACTCGAGAAGCGCGGCTACGACTGGCTGAAGGACGCGGCGGCCTGAATATGAGTGCTCTCGCCCCCTACCTCGAAGGCTACGCGGCTTATCCCAAGACCCGGCCCTGGCTGCAGGCGCTCAAGCAGCAGGCGCTGCAGCGGGCCGAAGCCCGCGGCTTCCCGCAAGCGCGGGACGAGGCGTGGAAATACACGTCCCTCGCCACGCTGGAGCAACGCGGCTTCAGGCCCGCATCCAGCACCGTGACGCTCGACGCCGGCGCGCTCGCGCCGCTGCTGGTGCCGGGACTGGACTGCCCACGGGCGGTGTTCGTGAACGGCCGCTATGCCGCCGGCCTCTCGCATCTGCCCAAGGGCGTACGCGTGGTCGCAGCGCGTGATGCAGACGAGTCTCTTGCAGCCCTGTTGGCGGTCCCGCCGGACTGGGAGGACGACACCTTCCTGAACCTGAACACGGCCCTGTTCCAGGAGGCGCTGCTGGTAGACGTCTCCGGTGAGCTCACCGAGCCGCTGGAGTTCCTGCATGTGAGCGCGCCGGAGACGGCTGCGGCCTCCCACCACTCCCGCTGTACGGTGAAGCTCGGCGCCAACGCCCACGCCATGCTCATCGAGCGCTACACGGGACTGGACGGGGCCAAAAACCTCACCAACAGCGTGGTGCAGATCGAGCTGGGGTCCGGCGCGAAGCTCACACATCTACGCCTGCAGGAAGAGACCTTCCAGGGTTTCCATCTGGGGCGCGTGCTGGTGAGCCAGGCGGCGGATAGCTGCTATGTATCCCACAACCTCCAGCACGGTGCCGCCTGGGCACGCCTCGACCTGGCGGTGGCGCTCAAGGCGGCCGGGGCCAGCGCCGAGCTCAACGGCCTCTATGCGACGGGCGGCCGCCGCCACCTGGACAACCACACCCGGGTGGATCACCTCGCGCCCCACACCGCGAGCCGCGAACTCTACCGCGGCATCCTGGACGGCCAGGGCCGCGCGGTGTTCAACGGCAAGGTGGTGGTGGCGCCGCATGCCGCCAAGACCGATGCGAGCCAGGCGAATCACAACCTTCTGCTGTCGCGCGGCGCGGAGATCGACACCAAGCCTGAACTCGAGATCTATGCCGACGACGTGAAGTGCAGCCATGGCGCGACCATCGGCCAGCTGGACGAGCAGCAGCTCTTCTACCTGCGCTCCCGCGGCCTGGACGCCGAGACCGCGCGCAGCCTGCTCATCGGCGCCTTCGCCGAGCGGCTGCTCACCCTCTTGCCCTTGCCCGCCCTCGCTGCCCACGCGCGCCGCCGATTGGGTGCCGCCGTGAGCCGCATCAACCTGCCGGAGCCCGCATGAGCACCTTGCGCAAAGCCCTGGATACCGCCGCCGGCTTCGATCCGCTGCGCTGGCGCAGAGACTTCCCGATCCTGGGCGAGAAGGTGCACAGCAAGCCGCTGGTGTACCTCGACAACGCCGCCACCTCGCAGAAACCGCAGGCGGTCATCGACGCGATATCGCGTTATTACGAGCACCACAACGCCAACGTGCACCGCGGCGTGCATACCCTGAGCGAGCTCGCCACAGCAGATTACGAGGGCGCCCGCGAGAAAGTACGCGCATTCATCAACGCTCGCTCCGTGAAGGAAGTGGTCTACACACGCGGCACCACCGAGGCCATCAACCTGGTGGCCCAAAGCTTCCTCCGGCCCAGGCTCAAGCCGGGCGACGAGATACTTCTCACCCAGATGGAGCACCACTCCAACATCGTGCCCTGGCAGCTGCTGGCCGGGCAGACCGGCGCAGTGCTGAAGGTGGTGCCGATCACCGATGCCGGCGAGCTGGAGCCCGGCATGTTCCAGGAGCTCCTCGGCGAGCGCACCCGCATCGCCGTGTTCGGCCACGTGTCCAACGCTTTGGGCACTGTCAACCCCGTGAAGGAGATGACCGCCCAGGCCCATGCCCATGGCGTGCCCGTGCTGGTGGACGGCGCCCAGGCGGTGCCGCACATGGCAGTGGACGTGCGGGACCTGGACTGCGACTTCTATGCCTTCTCCGGCCACAAGATGTTCGCCCCCACGGGCATCGGCATCCTCTACGGCAAGGAGGCGCTACTGGAGGCCATGCCGCCGTGGCAGGGCGGCGGCGAGATGATCCGCATCGTGCGCTTCGGCCAGACCACCTATAACGACCTGCCCCACAAGTTCGAGGCAGGCACCCCGGACATCGGCGGTGCCGTGGGCTTGGGCGCCGCAGTGGACTACCTGAACCAGGCGGGCATGGGCGCCATCCAGGACTACGAGCGGGGCCTGCTCGCCTACGCCACCGACCGCATCGGTTCCGTGCAGGGCGTCAGACTCGTGGGCACCGCGCGGCACAAGGCCGGCGTGGTGTCGTTCGTGATGCAGGGAGTGCATCCTCATGACCTCGGCACCATCGTGGACCAGGAAGGCGTCGCCATCCGCACCGGGCACCATTGCGCCATGCCGGTGATGGAGCGCTTCGGCCTGCCGGCCACGGCCCGCGCCTCCCTCGCCTTCTACAACACCCGCGAGGACATCGACACGCTGGCGGCGGCCCTGGACAAGGCGCGGGGGATACTCGGCTGATGGACGCGGGCCTCAAGGACCTCTACCGCGACGTGATCGTGGACCACAACCGGTCCCCCCGGAACTTCCGCAAGATCCCGGACGCGGACCGCGCGCTGGAGGGTTTCAATCCCCTCTGCGGCGACAAGCTCACGCTCTACCTCAAGCTGGACGGCGGGACCATCAAAGACCTCAGCTTCGAGGGCAGCGGCTGCGCCATCTCCGTGGCCTCCGCCTCGCTCATGACCGAGCGCCTCAAGGGCAAGACCCGCGCCGAGGCGGAGAGTCTGTTCGGCACCATGCACGAGCTCCTGACCAAAGCCGATGCCCCGGCGGACGAATCCCTGGGCAAGCTCGCCGCGCTCTCGGGCGTGCGCGAGTTCCCGTCCCGCGTGAAGTGCGCGAGCCTGTGCTGGCACACGCTCATGGCCGCCTTGAAGGGCGATGCCGGCAACTCGATATCGACGGAATGACCATGTACGACCGCGAACCCATCAAGCTCCTGCGTTCCTGTGAGGCGGTGATGATCCCCGCCGGCACCCGCGTGGTGGTGCCCGAGGGCACCGAGGTGAACGTGGCCCAGTCCCTGGGCGGCAGCTTCACCGTATACGTGGACGGCAACCTGCTGCGCATCGCCGGCAAGGACGCGGACGCCCTCGGCCTCGAGGTCCAGGAAGCACCCAGGCTGCCGGAGAATCCCAGCGACGCGGACGTGGAGAAGCTGGTCTGGGACCAGCTCAAGACCTGCTACGACCCGGAGATCCCCATCAACATCGTGGACCTGGGCCTGGTCTACGAGTGCAAGCTGCAGCCCGCCGATGAGGGCAAGAAGAAAGTGGGCGTGAAGATGACGCTCACCGCCCCCGGCTGCGGCATGGGCGGCATCCTGGTGCAGGACGTGAAGGACAAGCTGGAGCAGGTGCCTACCGTGCAGGCGGCGGACGTTGAGCTCGTATTCGACCCGCCCTGGAGCCGCGAGATGATGTCCGAGGAAGCCAAGTTGCAGACGGGGATGTATTACTGATGGCCGAGTGGATCGACGTCGCGCCCATGGACAGCTTCCCGGCGGGCACCCACAAGATCGCGGACGCGGACGGGGTGCGCATCGCGGTGTTCAACATCGAGGGGAAGCTCTACGCCATCGAGGACGTCTGCACCCACGACGGCGGCATCCTCACGGGCGGCCCGGTGCAGGGCTGCATCATCACCTGCCCGCGCCACGGCGCCACCTTCGACATCCGCAGCGGCGAAGCCCTCACCGCTCCCGCCTACGAGCCCACTTCCACCTTCCCGGTGCGAATCCAGGATGGGATGGTGCAAGTCAAAGACGAACGCTGGGACTAGCCTGCCGCATATAACCTGCTGCGCTCGGCATGACGTCGTTGGGCTCGGCTCGCAATCCTCACGTACTTAAGAGTACGCTCCGGTGTGCTCGCCTTCGCCCGGCTAGTCCTGCCTTCGCTCGCGACGGTTATCTGCGGCAGGTCTGACAATCAAATATCAGTGGGAAGGTCGGATTCGCCGAAGTGATCGAGGTAGTCGGCATGCGCCGCCTTGATCACCTCATAGGCTTTGTCGTGCTTATACACCGCCTGGATGTCCACCTTGTGGGCCTGGCCCGGCACCCACTTGTAGGTGCTGAAGTAGTGCACCAGCCGCTCCACCATCACATGGGGCAGGTCCTCCAGCTCCCGGGCATGGCCCCAGAGGTTGTCGCTGGCCAGCACGGCGATGATCTTGTCGTCCGCCTCACCGCCGTCGATCATGCGCAGGCCGCCGATGACGCGGGCGTGCATCAGCACCTCAGACCGGGCGATGGGCCGCTCGGAGAACACGCAGATGTCCAGGGGATCCTTGTCGCCCGGGATGCCCTCGCCCGCCAGCCGCCCCACCCGCTCGCCGCAGTAGGTACGCGGCACGAACCCGTACAGCGCCGGCATGTGCGCGGAACTGCGTTGGGGGCGGTCCACCCGCAGGTAGCCCGTGGCCTTGTCCACCTCGTACTTCACCACGTCGAAGGGCGTGATCTCGATGTAGGCGTTGACCACGGCGGGGGCGTCTTCACCCAGCTCCAGGCCGTGCCAGGGGTGGGGACGCCACTGGTTATAGGGCTTCATAGGAAAGACCGACGTTCGGAAACCGGGGGCGCGCATTGTAGCGGCTGGACCCCTGCCATTCCAGGCTTCAGCGGCGGCCCGGATCGTCCTTGCGGGTGTATTCCCCTTCCAGGGTCACACCGCGCCGGCCCTCCGGGCGGTCCTGCGCAGGCGCCTCACGCACCCAGCGCCGGCGCAGCCACCAGAAGCGCAGGGACAGCCCGATGCCCAGCAGCACCGCCGCGCCGAGCACCACCAGGAACAGCACCGTGCCCAGGAAGAACGCGACGGTGAACGCGGCCAGGAGCGCCAGCGCCGCCAGGAGGCGCGCGAAGGGACCGCGGCTTCGCGGCAGCTGTTGCATCACAGGAGTTCCTTGGCGATGCGCGCGGCGGCCTGCGCCACGTCGATACTGCCCATGTCACTCTCCTCCGCGCCCTCCGGGGGCATGAACGCCAGGCGCTTGCTTTCGCCGTTGACGGTCTGCCAACGCAGCGCGGTGGAGGAACGCCGGCGCGGATAGAACGCAGCGGTGGGCCGGCCCAGCGCCGCCGCGAGGTGCAGCGGCCCGGTGGAACCGCTCACGAACAGGTCCGCGAAGGCGAGGTGCTTGGCGAAGGGCAGCAGACCGTCCTTCGACACCAGCAGCGTGTGCGGCGCATCCAGGAGGCTCGAGAGACGCCGCGCCTGTGCCTCCTCCGCGGGGCCCGCGGTGAGCACCAGGTGGCGCTTGCGGCCGGCCAGGTCCCGCGCCAGGTGGCCGTACTGCCCGAGGGAGAGGTTGTCGGCGGAGCCGCCGTGCCCCGCGTGCAGGAACACGAGCTGCTTGCCGGCGGCGATCTTGTGCTTCTTCAGGAAGTCACGTTTGAGCTTCTGCACCTCGGCGGATTTGAACTCGAGATAAGGCGCTGTCACGGGCCTGGGCTTCGCGACACCCCGTTCCAGCAGGTATGCCGCCGCGAGGTCGAGGTTGTACTCATACTCGGGCTTCTCGGAACGGGAACGCCGCTGCCGGATGCGCCGGTTGTAGAAGATCTGGGCGAGCTTGGTGGCGGGCGCGTACCGCAGCGGGATGCCGGCGAGCCACACGCCGAAGCCGGTATCGAAGCGTGAGAACAAGGTCACCACTGCGTCGAATCGCATGGGCTTCAAGGCCCGTGCCAGGGCGAAGCCGTTGCGCCAGGCGCCCTTGAGCCGGGGGTCCCGCACCACCTCGTCCACATAGGGACAAGCTTCTGCCAGCGGCGCGGTATAGGCCGGTACCAGCACCGCGATGTGGGCCTTGGGCAGGTTCTTGCGCAGGAGCGCCAGGGCCGGCCAGGCCAGCATGAAGTCCCCCAGCTTGTCGTTGCGGATCACCAGGATGCGTGGGCCGGCGGATGCGGGCATGGAGGGCGGCCTTGAGAGCGCGGGCTGCGCCGCGGGAATCTTAACCAAGGGGGCGGCAGGGGTCTAATGCCTCCGTCTGCCCCTTGCCGCTCAGGACAAATCCAGGACCCATATGGGGTATTTACCTAATATAAAAAAAGTCGCCCCCGGTCCAGACTTTGCCTCGGGTCGTGCACCCCTCACGATCCAAACGGCTGATGTTCCCCGTCGGCCGCACAAGCCGGGATGCAACGTCACGGCTCGCAATTCGGGTGGTCCTCCCTACCGCCCGCGTTGACTGAAGCGCCTCGAAAGAGGCGCTTCTTTTTGGTGGGGACAATACCCGGATTCAGGTCGTTTCCCGCCGGTATTCAGGGGATCACCCGCTTCCCTGCAACGGCAGGGCTCAACTATTCTCGACCCTGGACGCCATGGATGGTGTCCGCCTTCCAGGATGTCCAGCCTGACCCAGGCGGACCCGGAAAAAAGAAAGTGGACCTGCGCATCTCATCGACTCCGACGCGAGCCCCGTTCAAGGCCCTCATCGCCACCGATGATGCAGCCCTCACCACGGTCGAGCACTCCGCCCTCAAGCAGTTGCATTTCGACGCCGTCACCGTGCATGACGACGGCGAGATGCTGCACAGCATCCACGCCGAGCGCCCCGACCTCGTGATCCTGGACGCGGACCTGCCCGCAGGCGGAGGCCTGGAGGCCTGCCGCCGCCTAAGGGAGGATCCCAGCACCGCCTCCATCCCCATCATCATGGTGACCGGCGAGGACGACAGCTCCGAGAGGATCGAGGCGCTGGAGACCGGCGCCGACGACTGCGTGACCAAGCCCCTGCAGGTGGACATGCTGGTGGCCCACATCAAGGCATTGGCGCGGCGCGCACTGCAGGCGGTGACCCCCGGCCACCGGTTGCGGGCCGGCCCCATCGACATGGACCTGGACCGCTGGACGGTGCAGGTCTCCGGTGCGCCCATCGAGCTCACCAAGAAGGAATTCCGGCTGCTGCAGGTGCTCCTGGAGGCCAAGGGGCGGGCCCTGACCCGTGACTTCCTGCTGCAGGAGGCCTGGTCCCACGGCACCATCCACGGCCTCGACACCCGCACCGTGGACGTGCATATCGGCCGCCTGCGACGCAAGCTTGGCAAAGCCGGCCACTACATCATCACCGTGCGCAACGTCGGCTTCCGCTTCGACATCCTTCCGGAGTGGTTCACCACCCGCTCCTGAGCCGCCACCCGTGGGGTCTTTACATGTATACAAATAGGGTGATTACCCTATTCGTTTCAGGTCCCCTCCCCGCTAAGGTTTAACCTAATTCCAGGGACAGGCGCGGGCGGAGCGCCTAACTAAATCCGAAGAAGAAACAGTGAGCTGCGGACAGAATCCACTGCGATGGATCAGGCCCGCGGATCCTGCCGCCTCACGCAGGCTGCTTTTACATATGCACGCGCGGGGCCTCAGCTTTGATATTTAGTACCATGAAACCCGCCATCAAGGCCGGCCGCACCCCAAGGTGGCCAGTCAGCGCCATGCGGCAGTCACGCGGCCTTACCAGCTTCGGGCTTTCGCCTGCGGACCTGTCCCAGGGAACTATGAACGGCATGAGCCGTCCCGACAGATCTCCCCCGTTACAGAGGGAAGAACGAGGAGCGAACCATGACTGATAAAGGCAAGAGCCGCGACCGGAGCCTGCAGACGGACCCTGGCGCCGGCGGCGACGAATCCCACGCCGAAGTACTGCGAGAGCTGGTGGCGCATCTGCGCCAGAACCGCACCCAGCTGCGCGAGGTATGGGCTAGCCGCATCATGAGCGCCCGCTTCCTCACCGCCATGACCAATGAGGAAATCATGGCGGAGGCGAGCTCGGTGTACGACAACTACCTGGGCGCCCTGGAGACCGGCTCGATCGAGGCCCTCGAAGCCTACGCCCGCGACCTGTCGGAACGAATCATCCCTCGAGGCGTGGAGACGCACGAAGTGGTGGGTATCGTGCTCCTGCTGCGCGACGTGCTGGCCCGCTCCCTCTTCTCCAAATACGGCCAGAACCAGCAGCTGTTGACACGGGTGCTGGACGCCTACGAGCCTGCGGCGAACCGCATCGCCACCACGGTGGCGGTGGGCTTCGTGCAGGAGCGCGAGCGCATCATCCGCCAGCAACAGGAAGCCATCCGTGAGCTGTCCACCCCCGTGCTGGCGGTGCGTGAACGGCTGCTGATTCTCCCCATCATCGGCATCCTCGACCCGCAACGCGCCCGCCAGCTGACGGAACAGCTGCTGCGCGGCATCCGCGTGAACCGCGCACGAGTGGTCGTGATGGACCTGACCGGTGTGCCGGCGGTGGACGCCGCGGTGGCAAACCACCTGGTGCAGACCGTGGAAGCGGCCCGACTGGTCGGCGCCGATGTGATCGTCACCGGCCTCGCGCCGGAACTGGCCCAGACGCTGGTCACCATCGGCGTGGACCTCGGCAAGATGGCCACGGTGGGCGACCTGCAGGGCGGCATCGAAGAGGCCGAGAAGCTGCTGGGCTACAAGGTGGTGCCGATCCTCGACAAGAGCCCGGAATAAGGACACGCCCAAGTGGAAGTCCCTATCCTAAAACAGCGCAATTACCTGATTGCGTCAGTGCAAGCGGTGCTGACCGACCAGGACCTGGTCAACCTGCGCGACCGCCTGGTGGCACAGGTGGGCCGTTACCGCTCCGTCGGCGTGATCCTCGACGTGACTGGACTCGACGTGATGGACTCGTTCTCCGTGCGCACGCTGCGGGACATGGCCCACATGATCCGCCTGCGCGGCGCCGACACGGTCATCGTCGGCATCCAGCCGGAAGTCGCCTTCTCGATGGTGCAGTTGGGACTCAGCCTGGAAGGCGTGCCCACTGCGCTCGACCTCGAAGAAGGCCTCGCCTATCTGGACGCGCGGCCCAAGCGCACCAGCGTGGGCAGCACCCCGCCCGGACCTAGATGAATAAGGTCGGGCCTTCTCCTCAGAACGGAAGCAGCGAGGCGACAGGGTCTTTGGAAGACAGGGTAGTCATTCCCATCAGGACGGTGATGGATATCGTCACCGCCCGCCAGCATGGGCGCGAACTCGCGTTGCAATCCGGCTTCTCGGAGACGGAGTCGACGCTGATCGCGACCATCATCTCCGAGCTCGCGCGCAACATCGTGCTGTACGCGCAGACCGGCGAGATCGTGCTGCAGAAGAGCGGCGGCACCGACAAGCCGCGCGGCGTGGTGATCGTCAGCCGCGACAACGGACCGGGCATCCCCGACGTGCAGCGCGCCCTCGTAGGCGGCTACTCCACCTCCGGCGGCCTCGGCATGGGCCTCTCCGGCGTGCGCCGCATGGTGGACGAGTTCTACATAGACACCGGCGTCGGCAAGGGCACCACCGTCACCGCCAAGAAATGGCTCCAATGAACCGGAGCATCATAGAGTCGGGCGCAGCCTCCTTCACCCTGCCCGGGCAGGCGGAATCGGGCGACCGCCACGCGGTGGTCGAGGTCAAGAGCGGCGCGGTCGCGACGGTGGTTGACGGTCTGGGCCACGGCAGCGAAGCCGCGGCGGCCGCCGAGCTCGCCATCGAGAGCGTGCAGCGGCACGCCGACGGCGAGCCGCTCACCGCCCTGCTCAAGCACTGCCACACCGCGCTCAAGGGCAGCCGCGGCGCGGTCATGAACGTGGCGGCCTTCGATGCACGCGAAGGCACGCTCACCTGGCTCGGCATCGGCAACGTGGAGGGCCGGCTCCTGCTCAAGAGCGCACACAACGGCTACGTGCGCCAGAACCTCCTGCTGCGCCCGGGCGTGGTCGGGCAACGCCTGCCCTCGCTGCAGGCCGCAGTCACGAGGGTGCAGCCGGGTGACATGGTGATCTTCGCCACCGACGGCATCGCTCCTGACTTCGCAGAGCAGGTGCGATTGGATGCGCCGGTGGACGAGATCGCCGAGCGCATCATCACCCGCTATTGCAAGAAGACCGATGACGCCCTGGTACTGGTCGTCCGGTACCTGGGCTGACGCGCGATGCGCGCCTTCTCACCGGACCTGCATGAGATGTACCGCAAAGCCCTAGACCGATATCTGACCCAAGGCGGCGAAGCCCCGCTGCTGGAGGCCTACGAACTCGGCCGCCAGGCACTGGGCTCGGGGGTCGGCGTGCTCGGCCTCATCAACATCCACCATTCCGCACTCGCCGCGCTGCTGGACCACCCCGGCGGCGACGTGCGCCAGAAGCTCGATGACTCGCACCGCTTCCTGATGGAGAGCATGTCGCCCTTCGAGATGATGCAGATCGGCAACCAGGAATCCAACGCCGCGCTGCGCCGGCTCAACGGCATCCTCGAGGAGGAAGCCAAGCGCATCGCCCATACCCTGCACGACGAGGCGGCTCAGATGCTCGCCTCGGCTTACCTCGAATTGGCGGAGATCGAACGCCTGGCGCCGCCGCAGGCCGTGCGCGAGCACGTGGAGCACATCTCCGCCCATCTCGATGAGGTCTCGGACCAGCTCCGGCGCCTGTCGCATGAGCTTCGGCCGCCCATCCTCGACCAGCTCGGCCTGATGCCGGCGCTGACATTCCTCAGTGACGGCTTCCGCAAGCGCGCAGGCCTGGAGATAGACATCGAAAACGAGATCGCTGAACACGGCCGCCTGCCGCAACCGGTGGAGACCGCGCTGTACCGCACGGTACAGGAGGCGCTCAACAACGTGGTCAAGCACGCCCAAGCCCGCCGTGTCGGGATCCGGGTATGGATCGCGGATCATCTCGTCTATTGCAGCATCAAGGATGACGGCAAGGGCTTCGCGGCTCCCGCCAGCAGTGAGACCGGTTCGCACGGCCTCGGTCTGCTGGGGATCCGCGAGCGCATCAGTAGCCTGCACGGGGCCTTCGAAGTCGAGTCGAAGCCCGGCGCCGGCACGGAGCTAAGGATAGGCATACCACTAGGAAGCAACCTATGATGTCGAACATCGTATTGGCAGACGATCACCCCATGTTCCGGCAGGGCCTCAAGGCGCTGCTCGAACGGGAAGGCTACGACGTGGTGGCGGAGGCAGCCAACGGCCATGAGGCAGTGCGGCATGCACGGCAGCTGAATCCGCGCCTCGCGGTGCTGGACCTCGGCATGCCGCTGCTGAACGGCATCGATGCCGCCCGTGAGATCCACAAGCAGGCGCCCAAAACGGAAGTGGTGCTGCTCACCATGTACGAGGAGGATGCCTACGTGCTGGAAGCGCTGCGCGCCGGCATCCGCGGCTACGTGCTGAAGGCGCAGGCCGCCTCGGACCTGCTGAGCGCCATCAAGGAGGTGTTGCGCGGCGCGGTATACCTCTCCCCCGGCATCTCCAAGGCGGTCGTGGACGCCTACGTCGGCAAGTCAGAGCTGCCGGCTGACCCGCTCACAGACCGCGAACGGCAGGTGCTGCAGCTCGTGGCCGAAGGCAAGACCACCAAGCAGGTAGCGGAAGTGCTCGGCCTCAGCGTGAAGACCGCCGACTCGCACCGTACCCGCATCATGCAGAAGCTCGAGATCCACGAGACCGCGAGCCTGGTGCGTTACGCGATCCGCCGCGGCTTCATCAAGGCATGAGGGCGGCGCCGGCGTGTAGTCGCCGGCCTACGCGGGATTAAGGTGATTACCCCTCGAATTGGGGGTACTTACTTGATTTCGCCCTTAGAGGTTTCACTGCATAGTCTGCGCATCGTGGTTTTTGTAGGTCCTGCGCGGTGCGCAGCGGCCGAGAACCACAACGACCTAGAGAGCAGCCATGCAGCGGATATTGCTGGCAGATGACCATCCCATGTTCCGGCAGGGCCTCAAGGCGCTGCTGGAGCGTGAAGGCTTCGATGTGGTGGGCGAAGCGGCCGACGGCCATGAGGCGGTGCGCCTGGCGCGCCAGCTCGGCCCCTCCATCGCGGTGCTCGACCTCGGCATGCCGCTCCTCAACGGCATCGATGCCGCCCGCCAGATCCTCAAGCAGACCGCGGGCATCCAGGTGATCGTGCTAACCATGTACGAGGAAGAAGCGTACGTGCTGGAGGCGTTGCGCGCCGGCATCCGCGGCTACGTGCTCAAGGGCCAAGCGGCCGCCGACCTGGTGGGCGCCATCAAGGAAGTGCTGCGCGGCTCGGTCTACCTCTCCCCGGGCATCTCCAAGACCGTGGTGGATGCCTACGTCGGCAAATCCGAGCTGCCGGCCGATCCGCTCACGGACCGTGAGCGCCAAGTACTGCAGCTCGTGGCCGAGGGCAAGACCACCAAGGAAGTGGCGCAAGTCCTCGGCCTCAGCGTCAAGACCGCCGACTCGCACCGTACCCGCATCATGCAGAAGCTCGACATCCACGACACCGCGAGCCTGGTGCGTTACGCCGTGCGGCGGGGGTTCATCAAGGCCTGACGACCGCCGTGCACCCCCTGACTGGACCCGCACATACCCCCTTCCCCGCCTCCCGCCCCGAGGGCACCCCGGTGCGCGTGCTCCTGGCGGACGACCACAAGATCTTCCGGCAGAGCCTCAGCATGCTGCTGCAGCAGGAGGGCTTCGAGGTGGCGGGCGAGGCAGCGGATGGCCCCGAGGCCCTGGACCTCGCCGAGACGCGCCATCCGGACGTCGCGATCCTCGACTATGACATGCCCGCCATGGATGGCATCAGCGTGGCGCGCGAACTGCAGCGCGCGACCCCCGGCATCCAGACCGTGCTGCTCACCACCGACGAGGACAACGCCAGCGCCGTGGAGGCGCTGCGCGCCGGCATGCACGGCTATGTGTACAAGTCACAGACCGCGGCGGAGCTCATCAGCACCATCCGCGAGGTGGCGCGCGGCGCCATCCACTTCAATACCCGGCTCACTCCTGGCGCCCTGTCCTCGCTGGTCTCGCATGCCGAGACCCCGCCGGAACCGCTCACGGAGCGCGAGCGCGAAGTCCTGCTCCTGATCGCGCGTGGCAACACCACGCGCATGATCGCCAAGGAGCTGGGCTTGAGCGTGAAGACCGTGGAGTCCCACCGCAGCCGCATCATGCACAAGCTTCACGTGCACCGGGCGGCGGAACTCATCCGCTACGCCATCCGCCGGCAGCTCATTCCGCCCTGACCCGAACCCTGATTCCTCCATCCCCGGATTGATTCTGAAGCGCCGCCATGAAGCGGCCGCAAGTGCATGTGACATAGCTCACGTTTCCACTGCTGTTTACGCCCCGTTGCCACTCGCTTTAAGGCCCCGTTACTCCCCGCAGGTATATATCCCATACCGGTAAGGTAGGGACCTTAAGGGTTTAACCCCTGCATCCCCAGTGACTTATCGGTCCGTCTACCGATATGTACTGAGGTTATGCAGCATGTCCTGTCGCCGCTTACTGGCCTTCCTGTTCTTCTGTCTCATCT
Organism: Gammaproteobacteria bacterium; assembly: GCA_036383255.1. Taxonomy (NCBI): domain Bacteria; kingdom Pseudomonadati; phylum Pseudomonadota; class Gammaproteobacteria; species Gammaproteobacteria bacterium. The sequence goes on from DASVOS010000009.1 coordinate 184,228, forward strand.
CCCGCCTTGCCTTCGCCGCCACAGCTCCCGGCGGCTTCCTGGAGAACGACGAGACCGCCACCCCCCGCGCCCTCATGACCCAGGCCCAGGCCAGCGCGATCCTGCCTGAGCGAGGCGCCTTCGATTTCCCGGCCCCCTACGGCACCCGTGGCGTGCGGGTGACCAATGCCTCCGACTGCGGCGGCCAGGACTGCGTGGACATGATCTATTCCTACTGGCGCAACATGAGCAACAGCGCCGGCAGCAACACTCTCTATGTATTCATCGGTCTGGACCGCAACCGCGGTGGTCAGGGTCCGACCCTGTTCAGCTACGACAAGACCAGCGAGGCGCTCACCCAGGTGGGCCCGTTGTTCCCCGCCTCCAGCCCCTACAGCTGGAACAGCGCCGAGGGCTGGTACTTCAGCTACGGCATGGCCACCAAGATTTACCTGCCGAGCGGCTCGAAGCTGCTGCGGTACGACGTGCTGAGCCACGCCATGGAGACGGTGTTCGACTCCACCACCCAGTATCCAAACACCGTCATCCGCCAGGCCAACTCCAGCAACGACGACGACGTCCACTCCGCCACCCTGCAGGATGCCTCCAGCCGCCAGACCTTGGGTTGCATCGCATACAAGTCCAGCACCCGCCAGTTCTTCTATTACCCGGCCCAGGGCAAGTTCGACGAGTGCCAGATCGACAAGAGTGGCCGCTACCTGCTGATCAAGGAGAAGCTGCCTACCGATACCTGCACGAGCTGCGATGAGGACAACGTGTTCGTGGACCTGCAGACCGGCGTGCAGCAGGTGCTGATGGACCAAAGCGGCGCCGGCGGCCACTCCGACATGGGTTACGGCACCTACCTCGCGGTGGACAACTGGAACAACTACGCCAACGCATGGCGGACCTGGAACCTGGGCCAGACCACCCTCGCGGGCGGCCTCACCTACCACGACAACGACTGGAGCGCATTCTCCCCGTCCCACGTGAGCTTCGAGAACGCAAGCCCGGATCTGCCCATCGCACAGCAATATGCCTGCGGCAGCGGTGCCAGCCGTTCCACGGCGTTGCGGGCCAACGAGGTGATCTGCTTCATGCTGGACAGCTCGGTACCCCATGCCTCCGCCCAGGTGTTGGTGGTGGCACCGGTGATGACGAGCCTGGACGCGACCGGCGGCAATGCCACCTGCCCGAGCTGCACCGACTATGGCAAGGACCCGAAGGGGAACATCGACCCCACGGGACAGTATTTCTTCTGGGTCAGCAACATGGGCGGCAGCCGCATGGATGCCTTCATGGTACGCATCCCATCCCAGCTCCTGACCGGTACGGGCAGCAGCGGCGACAGCACCGCTCCTAGCATCGGCCTCACCGCGCCCTACGCCGGCGCCGCCCTCTCCGGCAGCGTGAACGTATCCGCCAACGCGTCCGACAATGTCGCCGTGGCCGGCGTGCAGTTCAAGCTGGATGGCGCGAACCTGGGCGCAGAACTGACCCAGACCCCCTATACCCTGACCTGGGATACCACCAAGGTCGCTGCGGGCACCCATACCTTGAGCGCCGTGGCGCGGGATGCGGCTGGCAACGTCTCCACCGCCGGCAACGTGACCGTGACTACCTTCATCTACGTTCCGCCGCCGGTCATCTCCTCCGTGAGCGCCAGCGTCACCGGCAGCAGTTCCGTCACCCTGAGCTGGAGCACCGACCAGCCGGCGAACTCCCAGGTGGCCTACGGCACCACGACCGCCTACGGCAGCACGTCGGTCCTCGATACCGCTCTCGCCACCGCCCATGCCTTGGTCCTGACGGGCCTTGTCCCGGGCACGCTCTACCACTACCAGGTGATCTCGCGGGACTCCACCGGCCAGGCCAGCGTCTCCGCAGACCAGGTGTTCACTACCCAGGCGGGCGCGACGGTGACGCTGCCGGCCGTGCTCGCTGATTGGCGGCTGGACGCGGGCAACGGCTTGCAGGCCGTTGACAGCTCCGGCCACGGCTACAGCGCCACGCTCCACAACCAGCCCTCGTGGGGGCTCGGCGTGGCCGGCGACGGCCTGAGCTTCGACGGCATCGACCAGTACGCGAGCGTGACCAGTAGCAGCGCACTCAACGCCTACCCTCTGACCGTGTCCGCCTGGTTCAAGGCCGGCAGCGACACGGGCCAGCACGGCATCGTCAGCAAGTACGCCTATGGCTCCATGCGGGGCTACCAAGTGCTCATGAGCGGCGGCAAACTCTGCGCCTGGTATTACCGGGATAGCGCTGACCATGTCGGCAACACGGCCTGCAGCCTAAGGGCAGCGGGCTATGCCGATGGGACTTGGCATATGGTCACCTTCACGGTAAACGTCTACGGTGGCAAGCTCTACGTGGACGGCGCCCTGAAATCGAAGCTCGGCTGGACCGGACGGCCTGGTGCCGCCTCCACCAGCCAGGCCCTGAACTTCGCCCGCTACCCGGGCGCGAGCCGGCCCTATCTCGCCGCCACCCTGGATGAGGTGCGGCTCTATGCCAAGGCCCTGAGCGCCGCCCAGGTGGCTGCCCTCTACGCCTCGTTCCCGCGCGAGCAGCCCACCGCGTGGACAGATCTGCGCAACGTCACCACCGATGGCGGCTCGCTGCAGAAGACCGCGGGCTGCGACGGCTGCGAAGACGCCAGCGCCGCCTCGCAGCAGCAGCTCGCCCAGGGCAGCGATGGCCACCTGCAGTTCACGGTGGCCGAGACGAATACCCTTCGCAGCGTGGGCCTGGCAGCGGTAGGCTCTGGCCCGGGCGTGGCGAACATGGACTACGCGCTGCGCCTGCAGAACGGCATCGCGGAGGTACGCGAGAAGGGCCTATACCGCAAGGATGTGACCTTCGCTTCCGGCGACGTGTTCCGCCTGGAACTGCGCGCTGGAAGTGTGGATTACTACAAGAACGGCATCTTGTTCTACACGAGCACGGTCGCCGCCAGCCAGCCGCTGCAGGCGGCGGCCTCGGTGAACACCCTGGGGGGTACCATAAGCGACGCGCTGATCCAGGGCCAGTGAGATAAAAAAACGGCCGCCGGGGTGACCGGCGGCTGCAACACTGGTGTCGTATCGTCGTCGTTGTTGTCAGTTGTTCATGGCGCTGCCGTGCCGGCCTGGGCCGCGAGGCCCGGAAGGGTCTGCAGGTGCGGCGCGCGGGCCTGGTACTGCTCCAGCGCCAGCCACTTGCGGTACCAGTCCACCGTCTCCTTGAGGCCTTCCTTGAACGGCACTCCGGGCTCGTAGCCCAGGTACTGCTGCGCCTTGGCGATGTCCGCCTGGGAATGCTTCACGTCCCCCACCCGTTCCGGCTCGAACTGCGGAGCGATGCGGTCGCCCAGGAGGTCCTCCAGCATGTCGATTAGCTCGAGCAGGCTGCGGCGCTCGCCGCAAGCCACGTTGAACACTTGGCCTGCGGCCTCGGGAGCGCTGGCCGCCGCGATGGTGGCCTGTACCGCGTTGGTGACGTAGGTGAAGTCGCGGGACTGGGTGCCGTCCCCGTAGATGACCGGCGCCCCGCCGTTGAGGGCAGTGTCGATGAAACGCGGGATCACGGCGGCGTACTCGGAGTTCGGGTCCTGCCGCGGGCCGAACACGTTGAAGTAGCGCACGCAGGCGGTCTCCAGGCCATAAGCCTCCCAGTACACCCGGCAGTAATGTTCGCCGGTGAGCTTGGACACGGCATAGGGCGAAGCCGGCGCGGGCTTGGCATCCTCGCGCTTGGGCAGCGCCACGGCATTGCCATAGGCTGAGGACGACGCGGCGTACACCACGCGCTTCACCTTGGCCTTGCGGGCCGCATCCAGCACCGTGAGGGTGCCCGTCTCATTGACCGCGTGGGTAGCCAGGGGATCCTTCAGCGAGCGGCCCACGGAAGCCAGCGCCGCCAGGTGGAAGACGAAGTCCACGCCTTGCACCGCCTGGCGCACCTGCTCGGCGTCGCGCACGTCGCCCTCGATGAACTCGATGGGCAGGCTCTCGATGTTCTCGCGCTTGCCGGTGGACAGGTTGTCGAGCACCCAGACATCGTGTCCCTGGTGCAGCAAGCCGCGGGTCAGGTGCGAACCGATGAAGCCGGCGCCCCCGGTAACCAGACATTTCATGACAATCACCTCTTTATTGGATACGTGGAATAGGCTGCGCGGCAGCAAGGCCCGCGCGGCTTGGAATCGGTTCAGCGGCAGGGATGCCGCTCATGCGTCACGGGGATGGGCCCGGTTGTAGTCGTCCTCGAGGCGCACGATATCCTCCTCGCTGAGGAGGTCACCCTGCTGGACCTCGACGATGGACATGGGCTCGTCACCCGGGTTTCCCAGGCGGTGCACCGTTCCCACCGGGATGGTCACGGTGTCGCGCGGCGCGAGTTCTATCTCGCGCTCACCCACCACGGCGCTGGCGCGTCCCGAGACACAGATCCACAGCTCGCTGCGGTGGCGGTGGTATTGCAGGCTCAGGCGGTGGCCGGGGCTCACCTCGATGAGCTTCACCTTCATGCCCTCGCCCTCGTAGAGGACGCTCCAGCTGCCCCAGGGCCGCTGCTCTGCCTTCACGACGGGGCCGGCGAAGGCCGAGGGGAGCCGGCGGATGCCGGGCACTGAGGTCAGGTACTTGTCCATGTACGACTTGCTCTCCTGTTGCAGTGTCATTCGACGGTCACCGACTTGGCGAGATTGCGGGGCTTGTCCACGTCGGTGCCGCGCTTCAGGGCCGTGTGGTAGGCCAGGAGCTGCACCGGGATGGCATGCACGATGGGTGAGAGGATGCCGGCATGGCGCGGGGTGCGGATCACGTGCACTCCCGGGCTCTCGGCAAACTGGCTGTCCTGGTCCGCGAACACGAAGAGCTCGCCGCCGCGGGCGCGCACTTCCTGCATGTTGGACTTCACCTTCTCCAGCAGGGCGTCGTTCGGCGCGATCACCACCACCGGCATGTCCGAGTCCACCAGGGCCAGCGGCCCATGCTTGAGTTCTCCGGCCGGATAGGCCTCGGCATGGATGTAGGAGATCTCCTTGAGCTTGAGCGCGCCTTCCAGGGCGATGGGGTAATGCACGCCTCGCCCAAGGAACAGCGCGTGGTCCCGCTGGGCGAAGCGCCCGGCCCATTCCTTGATCTGGGGCTCGAGATTGAGGGCGTGCTGCACGCACTCGCCGAGATGGCGCAGGCTGGTGATGAAACCCATCTCACGCCCCACCGGCAGGCGGCCCTGCAGCCGCGCCAGGGTCACGGCGAAGCCGAACAACGCCACCAGCTGGGTGGTGAAAGCCTTGGTGGAGGCGACGCCGATCTCGGCGCCGGCGCGGGTGTAGAACACCAGGCGCGAGGCGCGCGGGATCGCGCTCTCCGGCACGTTGCAGATGGAGAGGGTCTTGTCGTGGCCGACGGCTACCGCGTGCTTCAGAGCCTCCAGGGTGTCCAGGGTCTCGCCCGACTGGGAGATGGTGATGACGAGCTGCCTGGGATTCGCCACCGAGTCGCGGTAGCGGTACTCGCTGGCGATCTCCACCGACACCGGCACGCCGGCGATGGCTTCTATCCAGTAGCGAGCGGTGAGCCCGGCGTAATAGCTGGTGCCGGCCGCCAGGATCAGGACCGAGTCCACGTCCCGGAACACCTCCTCCGCGTCCATGCCGAACAGCCGCGGCACGAAGCCCTGTTCAACGAACGGCGAGAGGGTGTCCCGCAGCATCTGAGGCTGCTCGTGGATCTCCTTCTGCATGTAGTGCTGATGGGCGCCGAGGTCCAGCGACGCCAGGGAAACATCGCTGACGCGCGGCGTCCGCTCCACCGGCCGGCCTTCCCGGTCGGTCACACGCACCTTGAGGTCACGCAGCTCCACCACGTCGCCGTCCTCCAGGTACAGCACGCGGCGGGTGGCCGAGAGCACCGCCGAGACATCGGAGGCGAGGAAGTTCTCCCCCTCCCCCAGCCCGACCAGCAGCGGGCATCCCATGCGGGCGCCGGTCACGACGTCCGGGGACTTGAGGGAGAGCACGCCGATGGCATAGGCGCCGGTCAGCTCCCGCGCCGCCTCCTGGGTGGCGCGGAACAGGTCGCCATGCTTCTGCAGGTGGTGATGGATGAGGTGTGCGATCACCTCGGTGTCGGTCTGGGACTCGAAGGCGTAGCCGAGCTGCTTGAGGCGGGCTCGCTGCTCCTCATGGTTCTCGATGATGCCGTTGTGCACCACCGCGATCTCGTCACGCGAGACGTGGGGGTGGGCATTGGGCTCGGTGACGCCGCCGTGGGTGGCCCAGCGGGTGTGGCCGATTCCGGTGGTGCCGGCAAGCCGGCCGGCGCGCGCCTTGCCCTGCATCTCCGCCACGCGGCCTACGCTGCGCACGCGCCTGATGCTGCCGTTGACCACCGCGATGCCCGCTGAGTCATAGCCGCGGTACTCGAGCCTCTGCAGGCCTTCGATCAGGATCGGGACGATGTCGCGTCCACCAACCGCTGCGACGATTCCACACATTTGTCTGTCTCCAGGTTGCAGTTCAACCGGCAGTGCGTTCCCAAGTCACCTGCTGGCGGCCGTTGAGCAGGTGGACCAGCGCCATCACCGTGGCCCAGTTGAGCAGGCAGAAGGCGTAAGGGACGTTGAGGAAGAAAGGTTTACGGGCGGCGTGCCGCGTGAGGTAGCCGAGCAGCGCGGCGGCATAGAACAGCACCTGGGCCACGAAGAGGCCGCGGTAGGCCACCTGGTCCTGGGCCAGCAGCAGGTTCGCGCCGAAGGCCAGCGCGAGCCACAGGGGGCTCAGCAGCCGGCACAGCTTGTGGGACACGGTCTGCCACCACAGCCGGTTCTGGAACGGATTCAACAGCCAGGGCCTGAGGAAGAACAGCTGGAAGTTACCGGCGATGGTCCGCAGCTTGCGGGTGAACTCATGGCGCGCATCCGGCGCCACCCAGTCGTAAGCCCGGGCGCGCGGCTCGAACAGCACCCGGTAGCCCTGCCGCGCCACCTGCATGGGTATCAGCACATCGTCCAGGATCAGGGCCTCGGGGATGGGTCGGAACAGCTCGCGGCGCAGCGCGTAGATGGCACCGGTGGCGCCCACGGTGGAGTCCACCCGGCTCTCGTAGAGGCGCATGAACTTCTCATAGCGCCAGTAGAAATCCACGCCTTTGCCCACCTCGGAGCGCCCTGCACGGCCGTCCAGGAGCACCAGTTCACCGCTCACGGCTCCCACTTTCGGGTCCACGAAGCGGGCGGCGAGCGCCCTGAGCGCACCGGTCTCGAAGCGCTGGCGGGCGTCCGCCAGCACCACGATCTCGCCCGTGGCCATGGGCACCACGTCGTTCAGCACCGCGCTCTTGCCGCGCCGCTGCCGGAACTCGACCACGCGCACCTGCTCCGATGCATAGACGCGGGCCCGTTCCACGGTGCTGTCGGTGGAGCCGTCGGAGGCCACGATCACCTCTACCCGGTCCCAGGGATAATCCAGGTCGAGGAAGTTCTCGAGCCGCTGGCGGATGCGGCGCGCCTCGTTGTACGCCACCACCACCAGGGTGATGCGCGGCTGCAGCCAGCCCTCCGCCGGGATACGGCGCGGCAGTGCCGCCAGCAGGCGGATGAGCAGCGGATAGCCCAGATACGTGTAGAGCAGCAGGGCCACGGACGCCCAGAACCACAGGGAGAGGTACGCCATGTCCATCAGTGCCCCTGGGCCGCCACGCAGGATGGGACCGAATCCCCGAGATGGGGGTCGTAGGCATCGAGGGAGGCGCAGAGCTGATCCACGTCCACTCCGATGTCGCCGCCGTCATCGGCTCCGGCCTTGTATGCGCTGCCGGGCGCCAGGCGGTAGTCCCGCGCGCCCATGCGTGCGAAGCCGACGCCCCCCAGGTCCTTGGGGAAAAAGTTGCCGGACGGGTACTGCTGCGGGGCGGCGCCCACGATCACGTTGCGGCGCAGCTTGGCGCCCGGGAAGTAGGCCGAGATGGTGGACACACCGACACCCTTGTTGGTGCCGATGATGCCGTAGCGGTTATGGGGCGCGATGTTGTCCGTATAGCTGAAACCGGAGACGGCGCGGCCGTCGCTGAACACGATGGTGCCGGTCTGCAGCGAGGTGTTGTGGCTGAAAGCTACGTCGCGGCTGCCATCGCCCATCATGAGCAGCACGCCGGGGCCCCAAGGTCCGCCTACGTCCTCGAACAGGTTGTTGGAGACCTGGATGCGCTGGGTCTGGCGGCTCGGATGGTTATTGTCGTAGCCCAGGATGTTGATGCCGTTGGCCACGTGGCGCACCACGTTGTCCTTGAAGGTCACGTCCTGCACCACCGACCAGGGGGCGCTGCCGTCCTGGTCGCGCACCGTGAACAGGATGGAGAATCCGTCCTGGGACTGGGCCCAGTTGTATTCGAGCAGGTTGCCTTCCACCAGCACCCGCTGGGCATTCTTGAGCTCGAAGATGTTCTTCACGCTCCAGGGGGTGCCCTGGTAGGCGGGATCGTCCTTCTTCCAGGCCAATGGCTTGGAGAAGTGGTTGCCGCGCACCTCGATGTCCGAGGGCACCAGGTTCGGGATGGTGGGGTCGGTGCCGCCGAACAGCACGTTCTCGCCGGCGGCCTCCAGGTAGTCATCCACGATCATGAACGGCCCGGTACCGTTCCAGGCCGAGAGCGCCTGGCTGTCCTCTCCTACCTGCTTGAAGTCGGAGAGATAGGAGTCGATGACCGCCACGTAGCGGCCGTTCATGGCCACGCCACGGCGTGCGCCCACCTGCGGGTCGCCGTGCAGGTAGCAGCGGTCTACGATGATGTGATGCGCCAAGGTCTCGATGGACTTGTCGCCGTTGCCGATCACGAAGAGGTTCGCCAGGAAGGCGGCCTTGGGCGCGGCAGGCGCGCCACCGCCCAGGCTGAAGCCATGCAGCCAGCTCAGCGCCTTGCTGACGCTGGCGGGGCCGGGCCTGAGCTCCAGTCCGATGAGCCGGTAGTGATGCGCGCCTTGGGCGGTGCGCAGCACCGGCCCGCTGCTGGCCTCCAGCTTGGGCATGAGAGCGGCATCGTCCGGAGACACGCGCACGCCAGGCGCGAGGCGGCCGTCCGCCACCGCGCTCGATTCCACGACGATCCAGCCGGCGGTGTCGGCGGGCTTGAGCGGCAACGTGAAGCTGCCACTGAAGACCGCGCCGGCCTCCAGCACCACGGTGTCACCCGGCTGGGCCTTGTCCAGCGCTGCCTGCAGGTCGCCACCGGCTTTCACGTCGATGCGCTTGCCGGTGGGGCGCACATAGCGCGCGTCCACGTAGCCCTGCGGGAGCTCGGGGGTCTGGCGTCCAGCCGGCTGCGGCGGGGCGGCGGCGACCGCCGCCTCGCTGTGGCAGCCCGGGACGATCAGGAGTGGGCCGGCGACCCCTGAGGCGAGTAGGCCGGCGTATAGGAACCTGACGATGAAGGTTGTTTGCATGGCTCTTCCACCTTTGTCTGGACACGGGACACACGCGCGATGCCGCGCGTGAGGTCTATGACGGGCAGTTCCGGCGCGGCGGCCAGCACCTGGCTGGTCTCTTCGCCGGCATTGCCCACCACCAGCAGTTCGGCGTGGTTGAGGAGATCGGCAGCCTCGGTGCACATGAGCGAGGAGATATGCGGTATCTCCTCCTCGATGTAGCGCCGGTTGGCGCCGGTGAGACGCGCCACCGCGACGTTGTGGTCGAGGATCCGCACCTCTAGGCCCTTGCCGATGAGGTTCTCGACCAGCGTCACCATCGGGCTCTCGCGCAGGTCATCGGTGCCGGGCTTGAAGGACAGGCCGAGTACGCCGATACGGCGCTTGTGGGTGGCCAGTACCGTGTCCACGGCTCGGCGGATCTGCGCGCCGTTGGACTCGAGGATGCGGCTGATCAGCGGCAGCTCCACGTCGGCGCTGCGGGCCGCATAGGTCAGGGCACGGATGTCCTTGGGCAGGCAGGAACCGCCGAAGGCGAAACCGGGTTTGAGGTAAGCCTCTGAGACGTTGAGCTTGCGGTCCATGCGGAAGATGCGCATGACTTCCTGCGGTTCCACGCCGAAGGCCTCGCAAGCGTCGCCCACTTCATTCGCGAAGCACACCTTCAAGGCGTGGAAGGTGTTGGCGGTGTACTTGATCATCTCGGCGGTGCGGATGCTGGTGCTGACGAACGGCGCATCCACGTTTGCGTAGAGTTCGCGCACCTTGGCCGCGGTGGCTTCGTCCTGGCAACCCACCAGGGTGAACGGCGGCTGCAGGAAGTCCTGCAGCGCGCTGCCCTCGCGGATGAACTCCGGGTTCACCGCCACGCTCAGGAAGGAACGGTCACGGCGCTGGATGCCGGCGCGGATGGCGGGGAACACCACTTCCTCCACCGTACCCGGCAGCACGGTGCTGCGCACCACCACCGTGAACGGTTTCTCCCGATGGTGGAGCTCTCGGCCGATCTCTGAGCTGAGTTGGCGCAGGATGTCCACGTTGAGCTGGCCGTTGGCGTAGCCCGGCGTGCCGACGCAGATGAGCGCCATGTCCGAGTTGGCGATGCCCTCGGCCGCCGAGGTGGTGGCACGCAGGCGCCCATTCGCCACCGTGAAGGCCAGCAGGGCCTCCAGGCCGGGCTCCACGATGGGCGAGAGGCCGCCGTTGACCATCGCCACCTTCTCTGGATTGACGTCCACGCCGATGACCTGGTGGCCTGCCTCCGCGAAGCGTGCGGCGCTCACGCAGCCCACGTAACCCAGTCCGAATATGCTGATACGCATGTCTCTGAAACTCCTCTATTGGATTCTTTCGCCCTGTTCCCGTTCCAGCCGCGCGAAGCGCTCCGCGATGAGCGGGTAGCCCGCTCCCAGCAGCGCCTTCACGGGCTTCTTCACGTTCCACTTCAGCCACGCCGGGTACAGCGCGCCCGGCTCCCGGGCCGCGAGCCGCGCGGCGAGGTCGGTGGGGTCGCCGCGCCGCACCGTGTAGCGTCCCCGTACCGTGCAGCCGGCGATGCGGCGCGCGCGGGTCTCGGGTTCCGAGGTGAACAGCGTGGTGATGCCCGCCTCCGCCGCCGCCTGTGCGGCGCGCGGCGCGAAGTAGCCGCCCGGCAAAGAGCCCGCGGTGACGTCGGCACCCAGGATGTCCTGCAGCGCGGCCCGGCTGTCACGCCACTCACGGCGCATGCGCTCCGGGGTGCAGGCCGTGAAGCGCGCCGGATGGCTGACAGAATGGCTGCCGATCACATGGCCGCGCGCGTGCAGCTCACGCAACTGCTGCCGGTCCAGGAATCCCGGCCGCCCTATCCAATCGCTGGTGACGAAGCAGTGGCCACGCCAGCCCCGCGTCTCCAGCCGCTCCGCCACCTGTGTGAAATAGGAGCGCCCACCGTCGTCGAAGGTCAACGCCAGGGGCAGCGGGTTCGCCGCAGGCTCGGGCCGCGTCACCAGGAGCGGCGGCGCATGCAGCACCTCGGCGAGGCAGGCGAGCTGGCGCTCGAACTCAGTGAGCGTCAGCTTGTAGCGTCCGGCACCCTCTCCCGCGAAACCGCTCTCGGCCGGATCCGTGACGTAGACATCGTGGTACAGGAGCGTGAGCAACGCGGTCATCGCCCCGCCTCACGCGGCATACCCTGGCGGGCGGCGTGCTTCCAGCGGAAATAAGCGCTGAGCCAGGGCTGACCCCAAGTGGCGGATTTGCGCTCGACCACGGGCAGGGGCTGCAGGTAGCCTCGCCAGGCGGCGCGCAACTTCTCGGCTACCGCGTCCAGGTTCTCCAGCACCACCCGGTACTGCATCACCGCGTGGGATTCCTTGAGCTCGTCGAATCCGTAGGAGGCCTGCAGCAGGATGGGGCCGGTATCCACGCCCGGGTCCACCTTGAGCAGGGTCATGCCGACCCGCTGCACGTCCCGGTTCGCGAGGGCCCAGAAGCAGCCGTGGGCATTGCGGTACTCGGGGCAGATGCCCGGGTGCAGCGCATAGGTGCCATGGCTGGGTACGCCGAACACCTCAGGCTTCAGCAGAGTCTTGCAGCGTGCGATCATGACGTGCGGCCGCACCCAGCGTAGGAACGCGCGCACCGCGGGGCCGTTGGGGTCGTGGGTCACCAGTGTCATCACACCGGACGGATCCACCGGGTAGCGCGCCTTCAGCCGCTGCACCTCGTCGTCGATCCAGGCCGCATCGCGGCGCCCCCACATCAGGCGGTAATAGAAGCGGAAGGCCAGCACGTCCAGGAAGCGCAGCAGGCCGACGCGGCGGATCTCGCGCCGGACCCGCTGCCAGGCGCGGCTGCGCCGCTCCTTGAGGCGGATCACTCCGACGAGGTCCATGCTGCTGGCGACCCAGGCCGTCAGGCCCTCGGTGTCGATGCGGTCCCCCTCGTGGCACATCAGCACCACGCGGGGCACGCCGGGACGGTGATGGAGCACCTCAGCCACGGGCGGCCTCGCAGTGGGAGCCGAACACCCGAGCCACCTGGGGCCACGCGTAGCGCTCATGGGTTAGCCGCTGCCCGGCCTCGCCCAGCGCATGGCGCTGGACCGGATCCCTGAGCAGTTGGACCACAGCGGTGGCGAAGGCCTGGGGGTCGTCGGCCCGGAGGTAGTGCTCGCCGGGAGCGAGCGGCAACCCTTCCACGCCGACGGTGGTGGAGACCACCGCCTTACCCATGGAGAGGGCCTCGAATATCTTGAGGCGGGTGCCCCCGCCGATGCGCAGCGGGACCACGTAGACAGCCGCCGCGTCTATATAAGGGCGCACGTCGTCGACGGTCCCTGTGACCTTGACCCCCGCCGCCTCGGCGGCACGGCGCAGCTCGCCGCTGGGATTGCGTCCTACCACGGTGACGTTGACCCGCGGCACCTCGCGGCGCACCGTCGGCAGGATGTCGCCGATGAAGTGACGGATGGCATCCTCATTGGGATGCCAGTCCATGGAGCCGGTGAATACGATCTCCGCCGGCGCCTCGGGCGTGCCGTTGGCCTTGAAGTACCCGGTGTCGACGCCGGTGGGCACGTCGAAGATGGCCGCACCGCGGGCGTCAGCGCTGTGGAGTGCCCTGTCCTCGGGCGATACCGCCACCGTGAGGCGGGCCTTGCGGCAGACTGTGGCTTCGTAGCGGCGCATCTTGCGCCACTCGATGCCGAGCAGTGCGCGCTTGAGGGGATTCGCCTGCACGGCGGCGAGCCGTTTCAAGATCATGTACTCGACGTTATGGGAGAAGAAAACCACCGGGACGGGCCCATCCAGCGGCACGTTCGGCGTGGCGACCGCGAAATCGGCGACGCAAAGGTCGATCTCGCCTGCCGCCATGAGACGCTCCACCTCGGCCCGCAAGGCCGGTACACGGTGCTTGTAGATGTCCACCGGCATGGAGGAGAACCAGGAACCCAGCAGCGTCAGGGGGAATCGCGGGTTGTGCCACTTGGGCGCCGCGAAGGGGAAGGAACGCACGCGTTTGCAGTGGGGCAGCTGGCGGGCAAGAGCCTCGTTGTCCTCACCCGGCAGGTGCGTGGTGAAGACGCTGAGTTCGTGCTCGTGAGCGAGCTCCGACAGGATATTGAGGCTGCGCAAGCGGCCGCCTGTATTGGGCGGCCACAAGCCGCCGACTTTCACCCAAAGGATTCGCATAGAGCCTTCTCGATTCCATCGAGCCGGACCACATCGCAGTCCGCGCCATCCCTGTCTCTACATAATTCGCCGGACCCACCGGCGTCGTGTGAAGCACTGTCGCATCCACACCCTGCAGGAGGTATCCGGTGATACCCGCAATCTCCTGCGGATAAACCCGCAGTTGGACGTTAGGTGTTCAGGCGGCGATGCCGATCTCGGCGGACTTGAACATGCCCTCGTCGAGGATCGCCTCGGGTGCCTCACCTTCCAGGAAGACCCGCTGCCACAACTCGAGGTTAAGCAGCATCCACAGGCGGTCGCCGTGGTCCCAGGCGCCGTTGCGGTGCTCATTTACCAGATGCCTGATATAAGTCGCATCGAACAGTCCGCGCCCAAGCGCGCGCGGCCCCAGCACCAGCTCGTCCACGAGCGGCGCATAGCGGCCGCGCAACCAGCGCCCCACCGGCACCGGAAAACCCATCTTGCGGCGGCCGAGGATCTCCTTCGGCAGGATGTCTTTCACCGCCGCGCGTAGCACCGCCTTGGTCTGCCAACCCTGCAGCTTGTGGCGGCCAGGGATGGCGGCTGCGTACTCCACGAACTCATGGTCCAGGAATGGCACGCGGCTCTCGAGGGAAGCGGCCATGCTCATCTGGTCCTGCTTCATGAGCAGCTCGACCATGTAGGTCTGCATGTCAGCATGGCTCATGCGCTCGAGGGTGCCTCCCGGCGCCGCATCGTAGTGGCCAAGACAGCCTGCGTAGGGGTCGCGGCCGCCCTTGGCCTGCGGCGTCAGCAGCCGCTGCATGGCCTCCGGAAACACCGCGAAGTTCTCGTAGAACAAGCCGCGTACGCCCGGGGTGGGCCCCAGGAAGCTGCGCTCTGCATAGCGGCGCACGGCCCGCGGGCAATGCCGCAGGAAGCTGCGGATGCCGTGCTGCAGGCGCTCAGGCACCGCCGCCCAGTAGGGACGGCCGAGCCGCTCATTCCAGGCGGTGACCCGGTAACGGTTGTAGCCCAGGAACAGCTCGTCGGCGCCCTCGCCCGTCAGCACCACCTTGACGTGCTGCTTCGCCAGTTGCGAGAGGTAAAACAGGCAGATGCTCGAAGGGAAGGCGATGGGCTCGTCCTCGTGCCAGATCATGCGCGGCAGCGCCCGCATGAAGTCAGCGGATGAGAGCAGCATGTCCCGGTGCTCGGCACCCACCGCTTTCGCCACCACACGGGCATGATCCAGCTCGTTGTATCCGTGCTCAGAGAAGCCGATGGAGAAGCTCTGGATGGGGCCGTCGACCATGGGCGCCATCAGCGCCGCGAGCGCGCTGGAATCCAGGCCGCCGGACAGGAACAGGCCCAGGGGCACGTCGCTGACGAGATGGCTGCGGACTGCATCCTGCAGCCGCTCCTTCAGGCTCTGGACGTGATCGTCGAAGGATACTTCCGCGCCGCCGATCTCCTCAGGCAGGCGCCAGTAGCGCGAAACCTTGATGCCCTGCTCCGGGGTCCAACTCAGGGCATGGCCCGGCAGGAGCTTGCGCACGCCCTGGAAGAAGGTCTCCTCTCCCGCCACGAAACGGGTGGCCAGGTATTCGGGCAGCACCGCCTCGTTGAACTCCGGCGCCAGCGCCCCGGCGGTGAGGATGGCCTTGATCTCGGAGGCGAACACCAGCTCGCCCGCGCAGGGCGCGTAATACAGTGGCTTGATGCCGAGGCGGTCGCGGGCCAGGAACAGCTTCTGGCGCCGGATGTCCCAGATGGCGAAGGCGAACATCCCGCGCAGGTGCTTGACGCAGTCCTCGCCATAGACCTCGTAGGCCTTGAGGATCACCTCGGTGTCGGATTGGGTACAGAAGGTGCAGCCCCGGGCCTCCAGCTTCGCCTTGAGCTCGCGGTAGTTGTAGATCTCGCCGTTGTAGCTGATCCAGGCGTGCTGGGTGCCGGCCATGGGCTGGCTGCCGGTGCCGAGATCGATGATGGACAGGCGGTTATGGGCGAGACCCACGCGACCGCGGATCACGATGCCGCTGCCATCCGGCCCCCGGTGCTGCAGCACCTCCCGCATGCGCTCCAGGCGCGCGTATTCCACCGGCGCGCCGTCGAGCTTGAGGATGCCGGCGATGCCGCACATCAGCGCGTCTCCACGTGGTTGAGGGGAGCGATCCCCGAACCGTCGGCCCGTTCCACGGTGACCTGCTGGCCGTTGACCCGCACGATCTCACGTCCGCCGCCGAAGATCAGCTTGGTGCTGCCGCCGGACTGCACAGCCGTCACCTCGGGCCGCTGGGTCTCCCCCGGCGCGTGGGGCACCAGCAGCGTGACTATGCGCAGCGGCAACTGCGTGGATGCGGAATAGACGAGTTGGGGCGCCGGCGCGCGCAGGCCATAGTCCGGTGAGACCCAGCCCCGGATCGGTTCTATCTCGCCCTCGTGCACTGCCGCCTGCAGTGGGGCGGTTGAGAAGGCGCGCAGGAACAGGCCGGGATCGCCGGTGCGTCCGCTGCGGGCCCAGCCGTCACCACCCAGCACCAGAGGCATGGGCGCGAACTGGAACTGCAGGTCCACCGTATGCACTTCCGCGCCTTCCAGGTCGTCCACCACCACCCAGTAGTGGGGTTTGACGAACAGCACGCGGCGGCGATGCCGTACCGGATCGCTGAGGCGTCGGTAGGCATCATGCTCCGCGTCCACGTAGTCGAAACCCGGCGTTGATATCCAGTTGCGCAGCTTCGCCGCAGGGCGGCTGTGCCAGGCGAACGGACCCACCGGCACCGCCTGGCTCTTGTGGTCCACCACCACGGTGTTGTGGGCGGCGCTGCCGCGGAAATGATCGCGCCAGTGGGCGTTGCCCGTGTAGCAATAGGTGCCGGGGTCCACGAGCTGAGCTTTGCCGTAGGCACTGCACTGGAGGGCAAGCAGGTCCGCGTGGCCGTGACCGCCGCTCACGCGGCAACCTAGGGGTCCCACGTCAAACAGCAGCTGGTGGGCATCATGCTCCCAGCCGGTCTGCAACACCGCCTGCCCGCCTTCGGCGAAGAGGCGCGAGGGTGGCATTCCGGGTGGCGCTGGTTCCAGCGCGTCGAAGGCTTCCCAGCCGGCGCGACCCAGAAGCCAAGCCACTTCCGGCGTGATGCCTTTGGCGGCCCAGGCGTAGTCTGCACGGCCGAAGAAGGCCGCCGCCAGCGATAGCACGTCGCGGCAGTCGTCGGCGGCGCGCTGCGCGAGGGGCAGCAGCCGGCCGCCGTCGGAGTCGCCCACCTGGGGCATGCTGCCGTCGGGACGGCAGAACGCGAGCAGGCTGTCGAGCATCTTCTGTACCCGTTCCGCCGCCGAAGCCGGCAGTTCGATGCCGTTGCGCCGGGCGAGGATGAGGAAGTGCAGGTAGATCTCGATGGTATAGCGCTGGTAGCAGGTGGACTGCTCGAAGTACACGCCGTCCGCGTGCACCTGGCGAGTGAGCTGCTCCAGCAGGATGTCCTGGCCCAGGCGGCGCCAGCGGGCGGCACGCGGAAGCTCAGGGAACAGCACGCCGGCATAGAACAGGCCGAGCGCCTCGCCGGTGAGGTGGGTATTGGGCGAGAAATAATGGGAGAGGTATCTCTCCACATGGGAGGCATGGGCACGCAGCCAGCCGAGCATCTCGGCATGCAGGCCAGGCGTGAGGGGCGGCGCGCCGCGGAACAGTTCCATCGCCCAGCACCAACTGATCAGCCGGTATGCGACCTCCAGGCTGCTGGCCCAGTTGATGCCCATGCCGGGCGGGTTCGCCCGCATCCAGTCGCGCACGCTCTCGGCGAACACCAGTGCATAGCGCTCCTCGCCGCTCAGGCGCCAGGCCTGGGCCAGGTGCACCAGCCACTGGTGGCGATTGAGCTCCCAGGTGACCTTGCTGTCGCCGACCTTGTCCGGGTCCAGGGGGTTGATGCGGCTCCAGTGCACCAGCGGGGCACGGCAACCAGAGACCGCGTCCCGATGCCAGTCGAGAGGTTCGCTCAGGAACAGGGCACGGTGTCCCAGCAGGCTGAAGCTGCGCTGGCACAGGGCCTCGCCCGCGGCGAGGCTGCGCTCACGGGTGCCGGGGAGGCGTGCGGCGAAGAAATCCGCGAGGCCGGGTTCCGCCGGACCGGCGAAGAACTGCCCGGCGTGTGCCGGCTTGCGCTGCGCGCTGTCCTGGCTCCAGGCCGGCAAGGGGCGTGGCGCGAGGTGATCGAATAGTCCGAGGCTGCGTACGCCCTCTTTCTCTACCGCCACGCGGTCGAAGGTGCGCCACACTTCCTGCCAGCCGCGGCTCGCGATGTCCGACAGTTCGGCGCGCATCAGGTTCTCGAACTTCATTCCAGGTCCCTCCGGTAGACGTCGGCCCAGTCTCCGGCGATGCGGGACCAGGTGTAGAGTTCCGCCTCGGCGCGGCCGGCCCGCGCGAGCTCCAGCGCCCGCTCCGGACGCTCCAAGAGCCCGTTGACGGCGCCGGCAATCGCCGGCGGATCGTGGGGCGGCACCAGCACGCCCGCTTCGCCGTGGCGCAGCATGGCGGCGATGTCGCCGGTGCCTGTGCTGATGACCGGCAAGCCTGAGGCGAAAGCCTCCAGTACCGACACCGGTTGGTTGTCCACCACCGCCGCGTTGATGAAGATGTCCGCCTCCGCGTATAGGGCTGGTATCGCGGCGGGCTCGACGCGGCCGGCGAAGCGGATGCCTTCCACGCCGAGGGAGGCGACGAGCGCCTTGAGGCGCGCCTCCTCGCTGCCATAACCCGCCACCGTGAGGGTCGCATCCGGGTGCCGCGCCTTCACCTGGGGGAAGGCCAGGATCACGTCCTCCACCCGGTAGTGAGGCTCGAGGTTGCGGACCGACAGCAGCCGGGGTTTGAGCGGTGAACGCTCGCGATAAGCAAAGCGCTGGGTGTCCACCACGTTCTTCACGACGCGGGTGTGGTAGCCGTAGTGCGCGAACACGTCGTGCAGGTACTCGGAAGGCACCACGATCTCATCGGCTAGGTGTAACCAGGGATGCACCAGCGCACCCCAGCGGGACAGGTGATCCTCCGCCTCGCCGCTGTGGTAGTGCAGCACCGCGCGCTTGCGGAACAGCTTGGCCGCCAGCAGCGCCGGCACCGGCGCCAGCAGGAACGACCAGTAGGAAGCGGAGAAGACGTGGGCTACGTCGCTACGGCGCAACGAGGCGAGGCTCGGCAGATACAGGAGCTGGTTGAAGAAGGTGCGCGCGTAGCGCAGCTTGCGCAGCCAGCGCATGGAAGACGGGAACTGAGGATTGATGGGCAGGAAGCGCACGGCATAGCCGTTCCTGCGCAGGCCCTGGACCAGGGCCTCCGCTTGCACGCCCTGCCCGCCCAGGATCTCCAGGCCCGCCGCCACCAGGGTGACGCTGGGCGTCTGCTGGGGCGGCACTGAACCGATGTCATGTATGGCGCTCATGGTGACCTCAGAGGCGATAGCGGTAGCGCAGCATCAGCGGCAGCACCAGGAGGTACAGCCCCTTCTGCAGGCCGAAGCCGAATTGGCCGCGCCAGACCTCATCGGTGGAGATCTTCTGCACCGGGCGCATGCGGGCGTCGTTGCCAGCCACCTGGTGGCCCTGCTTCATGAGATGGCTGGTGCTCTCCTCGAAGCCGATGCGCTCGGTGCCGAGCAACTCCGCGAGCTGGCCCAGGGTGCCGTCCAGGTCAGCGGTGTAGTCCTCGTAGCGCAGGAACAGGTTCGGCCCGGGAATCTTGGGGCGCACCCGCTCGCAGCAGTAGTTGATGGTGGCCCAGGTGCCAGCGAACCTAAGGTTGTTGCGGCGCTTGGACTTGCGCAGGGAGTACGCCACGCCGCGCACGTCCCGCACCAGATGCAACATGCGCACGTCAAGGCCCGGGACCCGCGACAGAGCCAGGGCGCGGGCCGGGTTCTTGGAAGAGTCCACGATCACGCTGGCGCCGGACAGATCGGAGATCGCGATGAACAGCGCCTGGGTGTACTCGGCATAGCGGGCGAACTGCGGCCGATCGAAGGAAAGCTCGTCGAAGGGCCGCAGCAGCGAACGCAGCCGCTCGTAGCGCCGCTGCAGCGAGCGGTATTCGCGCTCGGTGAAGTCAGGCACCGCTGCGCTCCAGCGCGCCACCACGTCGCGCCAGAAGCCGCAGTTCTGGGCGCGGGAGCCGCAGGCGCAGAATTCGTCCGGCGAGGCGATGGACTGCAACAGGTTGCCGAGTTCTCCGCAGGAGAAGGTCCCGGGGTAGGCGCCGATGAGCCGGTCCAGCAGCGTCGAGCCGCTGCGGCCATCGCCCGCGATGTAGGCTACCGTGAGCGGCTTGCGGCGGTCCTGCACGGCGCGCAGGGCGCTGCCCCGCGGCTCGGGCTCCGGCTGCCGCCCGAGGTCATCGAAGGCCAGTTGCGTGTTCGCCATACGGAAATCCCGGTATAGCCTAGATATGAATCCCATGCTCATGCGCGCGCCTCCGTGGGCGCACCCAGCGTCACCGCCGGCAGGCGCAGTTCCGGCCGCGGCTTGTGCGCGTCCAGGAACTTGCGGCACCAGAGCTCGAAGGAGATCAGGGTCCAGAGCTGGAGGTTGAGGTCGCGGCCGCGCTCGTGCATGTCCAGGAGCTGGGAGATGTAGCCGCGGTCGAAGACGTGGCTGCGGGCCCCGCCATCCAGCAGCAGTTCCCGGGCGAAGCCCGAGAGTCGGCCGCGGAACCAGGCGCCCAGCGGGACCGCGAAGCCCTGCTTGCGGCGGTCGATGATCTCGTCCGGCAGGATGCCGCGCATGGCGCGCTTGAAGATGCTCTTGGTCTCGCCGTTGCGCATGCGGTACTCAGGCGGGATGGTAGCCGCGAATTCCACCAGCTTATGGTCGAGCAGCGGCACCCGCGCCTCGAGCGAGTGAGCCATGCTCATGCGGTCCACCTTGGTGAGGATGTCCAGCGGCAGGTAGCTCTTGAGGTCCCAGTGCTGCAGGGTGGAGAGCCAATCGCCATCCAGGCGCTTGAGGAAAGCGCGCGCCTCACGCGAGGGATCGTGGTTGTCCACGAGCTCCGCCGCCTCGGGCCTGAACAGGCGCAGCTTCTGCTCGCGCTTGAACAGCGAGGTGGAGTCGAGGTAGCGGTCCGTGCCGGTCAGCGCGAGGTGTCGCAGGAAGTTACGCCCCTTGGCGCCCTCAGGCATGGAGGCTCCGATACGGCCGAGGATGCGGCGTAGCGGGGCCGGCGCGTACTCATAGAGCCGTTCACGCTCCTCCACCCGGTAGCGGTCGTACCCTGCGAACAGCTCGTCACCGCCGTCGCCGGACAGCACGACCTTGACCTCTTGGGCGGCGAGCTTGGACACCATGTATGTGGGGATCGCCGAGGAGTCGCCGAAGGGCTCGTCCAGGTGCCAGACGATGTCGTCTATCACCTGCCCGACGTCCGGATTGAGGATGAGCTGGGTGTGTTCGGTGCCGAACTGCTCGGCGACGCGCCGGGCCGCCGGAGTCTCGTCGTAGGCGGTTTCTTCGAAGCCGATGGAGAAGGTCTTGACCGGGCGCTCGCTGCGGCGCGCCATGAACGCCACCACCGAGCTGGAGTCGAGGCCGCCGCTCAGGAACGCGCCCACCGGTACGTCGCTGACCAGGTGCAGATCCACGGACTCCTCCAGGAGTTCGCGCAGGCGCTCGGCGAAGTACTTCTCGCCATGCACGTAGTCAGGCTCGAAGCTCACATCCCAGTAGCGCACCAGGCGCTGGGCGCCATCGGCGTGCAGGGTGAGGGTGTGGCCCGGCGGCAGCTTGTGCACGCCGGCGATGATGCTCTCCCGGCCCGGGGTGCACAGGCTGGTGAACAGGTGGTTGACCGAGCCCCAATTGAGTTCCCGCGGGATGTCCGGAAGCGCCAGCAGCGACTTCAGTTCCGAGCCGAAGAACACCCGCCCACCGCTCTCGCCGTAGTACAGGGGCTTGATGCCGAGCCGGTCGCGGGCCAGGAGCAGGCTCTGGCAGCGCGCGTCCCACAAGGCGAAGGCGAACATGCCGCGCAGCTTGTCCACGCAGCCGGCACCGTATTCCTCATACAGGTGCACTATCGTCTCGGTGTCGGTGGCGGTGTAGAAGCGGTGGCCGCGGCCCTCCAGCTCCTTGCGCAGCTCGCGGTAGTTGTAGATCTCGCCGTTCATCACCACCCAGACGCTGCCGTCCTCGTTGCGCACCGGCTGGTGGCCGGTAGCGAGATCGATGATGCTGAGGCGGCGCATGCCGAGGCCCACGCGGCCCTGCACGTGGTAGCCCGCGTCGTCCGGGCCGCGATGCCGGATGGCATCGCACATGGCCTGGACCTCGGCCTGCTGCACGCCCCGGGGGCCGGGGCTGAAGATTCCTGCTATACCGCACATGCGTGGGGATGCTCCTGTCGAGGCGGGCCCTAAGCCCGTCTCATTCCATGTGGTTGGCGCAGTGCGCCGCGAAGTCGAAGATGCCGTTGACCTGGCAGTCCATCACCGCCGGCGAGAACTGGCCGAACGCATCCAGGCAGGCGTTCTCCCAGAGGAGCCGCCGCGGGATTGTGAGAGAGGGATGATCCGTGTTGCGATGCAGGCAGGTGGTATAGGCGAAGCGGTAGCCCGCACCTGCCACGGAGCGCACCGCCAGGGCGTCGAAGCGTCCGTCCGGGTAAGCGAAGTGGCGCACCTCGGCGCCCAGGCGCCGCTCCAACTCGAGCCGCGATCCCTGCACCTCCTCCTTGATCTTCTCGGCCGACTCGTTGGTGAGAAGCGCGTGGCTGCGGGTATGTGAACCCACCTTGACGCCGGCCCGCTGCATCTCGATCAGCATGTCCCAGTCCATGGACACGTACCCGGCGCCCTCGCCTCCCGCGCCACCGAGCTTCTCCCGCAGGACTTTCATGAGGCGGATGAGCTGAGCCTGGGTCAGGGAGGCCAACAGCGCTCGGGTGGCGTGCAAGGGTTCATCCAGCGCTCCAGCCACTCCCTGGATGCTGAAGGCGGTGATGCGGGCCTCGCCCAGGGACTGCACCAGCTCCTGGCGCGGCTCGCCCCAGGCCTTGAGCGCCCGCTTCATCAGGAGATAGAGCTCGTCATGGATCTGCAGCTCACCGGTGCCGACCAGGTCCGTGACCACGAACACTACCGCCGGGATGCCCTTGCGCTTTAGCAGCGGGAAGGCGTTCTCATACACGTCGCGGTAGCCGTCGTCGAACGTCACCACCGCCACCGGCTTGCCGGTAGGCTTGGCACCGTACAGCCAGGCGTCCATACCGTCCGGATCGGCGAACTCGAAACGCCGGCCGATCCAGTCGAGCTGCTTCTCCAGGGTGCTGGTGCTGATGAGCATGGGCGCGATGTAGCCACGGGAATCGCGGTCGAAGTCCTCCACCACGCGGTGGTAACCGACCACCAGAGGCAAGGCGACCTTGCGGGAGCGCGCGCCGATGAGCGCGGTCACCCCGGTACGCTGCAGCGTGGCCGCCGCAGCCGCCTTGACCATGTTACGGATCATGTTCCTTCCTCCAGGACGGCAGTCATCAGGCCCGCCGGTTGCCGCTCGTCCAGGCGGCGGGCAGTTGCAGGTATTGCAGAACGGTGCGGCGTTCGGCCCCACTCAGGGGGCCGAACCGCCACGTGAGCCCAACGTAGGAGACGGCGTATGCCGCCCCCAGGATCAAGAGCGAAGGCAACGGCGACAGCGCCAGCAGGGGCTTCAGTGCCAGGCACGGCGCCATGGAGGCGGCGACGATAGCGACGACGCGACCCAGGTCCTTCCACGGCAGGAGGCTCGTGTAGCTGCAGCCCATCAGCTTCCTTATGCGCATCAGACCCACCGCTTTGGCGGTGAGGGTGGCCAGCAGCGTCACCAGCACCGCGCCCATGAGTCCGAAATGAGCCAGGAACGCGGTGATGGTGAGCGCCACCACGGCGAGGCGGATGACGTTGAGCAGGATCAGGAAGCGGGTGTCTGCATGCACACGCAGCACGCTGTCGGTCATGATGGCCATGAACAGCATGCTCAAGGTCCAGACCATGAACAGCGGCGCGGCGGCGGCGTAACTGGCGGTGAACAGCAGCACGATGAGCTTGTCAGCGCAGACCATGAGTCCGCCCACCAGGAACGCGAACACGAGGGTCAGCTTGCGGGTGGTATCCAGCCACAGCTCCAGGGCCGCGGCACGACGCCCATCCCGCAAGTCTTCGCTCATACGCACCATCATCACGCTACTCGTGGAAGTCATCATGAAATCCACCAGGGGCACCTGCAGGCAGCCCACTGAATACACCGCGAACACGGCAGCGTCGAAATGGTTGGAGACCACGTACATGTGCAGGTCCCGCTGCACCGCCTCTATACCCACCGCCAGGGCGAACGGCAGTGCATAGGCGAGCTGACGCTTCATCAGATTGGCGTCGAAGGCCGGCTGGCGCGGGAACTCGCGCCTTAGATACAGCGAGGCGGTGCAGAGCCTGAGCGCAGCAAAGGTGACCGCGCCGGCGAATACCGCCGCCAGGCTATGGAACAGTAGTCCCGGCAGCACAAACAGGCTCGCCCGAGCCAGGTCCGAGAGCGCGTAGGCGCCGAAGGCGAAGCCGTGATGCTTGCGGGTGATCATCACGATCTCGAACACCGCCGCCATCAGCATCAGCAGGAGGTAGATGCCCACCTGCGGGATATAGGCCGCGAGCGCCGGGTTGTGGAACCACGCGGCGATGGCGTGGGATCCGGCCCACAGCGCCATGAGGCACGCCAGCCCCGCCGCCCCCAGCGCCAACAGCGAGTTGGACACGTAGCGCCCGCGCGCCGTGGGATCCATGGGCAGGAAGTAATAGAGGCTTTCGGCCATGCCGAGCTGCGCGATGCCGTAGAGGGTGGTATAGATCAGGAACAGCTGCTTGTAGGTGCCGAACTCCGCCTGGTCGAAAAGGCGGACCAGCACCACCGGGATCGCGAAGGCGGCCACGAAACCCAGCGCCCGCCCCGACATGAGCATGAAGGCGGGCTTGAACACCGAGCCGCCCGCCGTCGGGGGCGTCATGCCTTGACCTCCTGCAGTGGCATCGGGCCGCGCCGCACCAGGCGCTTCAGGTTCTGCTTGAGATTCAGGGCACGGCGACACAGCGTGCCACGCACGCTCGGTGGGAAGCAGTGGACACGCACCAGGTCCCGACTGCTGCGGGTCCAAAGCGCCTTATAACTCTCGACGCCGTGCAGCATGTCGAATTCGGCCACGCCCTCGGCGATGGCCTCCTGTACGACCAATGCGAGGGTCGATAGTCCGACGCTGTGGTCGTTGTAGGCAGGGTCGTAGCCGGCCTGGTAGTAATAGAAGGCATCGCCGTAACGGAACGAATAGGTGGAGGCCACTGCCGTGCCGTCCAGCCGCAGCACGTACAGCCGCAGCCAGCCCCGTTCCAGCGCCAGGCGGCTGAACTCGCGGTGGAAGGAAAGCACCGCGGGACCGGTGAGAGCCGTGGAACGCTCGTCCCCCGACCAGCGCAACCGATGCAGTCCGAAGAACGTCTCGATGTCGTCCTGGCGCTCCGTCTCGGTGGCGCTGCGCCGGAACTCGACCGTGCGGAAATCCTCCGCCAGGAGCTTGAGTCTCCGGCGCACGTTACGCCGGTGCGCGCCGCTCACCCCCGCCATGTAGGACTGCCAGCTTTGGCCGGCGAGCGGAATATAGGGGCAGTTGTCGGTGATCTTCTGCTCCGCCTGCCACCCGGCTTGTCCGAGCAATGAGACCAGGGTGGCGATGCGGCGCGAAGCCGGCTTGACGCGGGACAACTCGATCACGAGTCCCCGTTCCTGCAGGTAATCCGCCAGGGCCTGCAGCACGCCCTGCTCCTCATGCGGCTGCACGATGATATCTAGGTAGTCCGAGCCAACGTCCCCGCCGCCCATGAACTCCAGGGTCCGGAACGGCAGCAGCCGCTGCAGCTGCGGCGGCCTGAGCGCCAGCGGCGCTATGGCGAGCAGCTGGTCGCCGCGGCGCACCACCAGAAGGTGCAGGCGCCGGCCGGCCGAGAGGTGCTTCCACCAGGTGGCAAGCCATTCCCAGGTGAGGAACAGGCAGTCCGCCCCGCTATTGCGGAGCAGCGTGTCCCATTCGAAGCGCAGCAGTCCCAGCATGTCCGCGTCCTCCACGCGCTCCACCTTGAGCGCGGGTCGCTCGCCGTGGGCGTTGAGCTTGACGCGCGGCACAGTGCGGGTGATGGTCTGGGGGTAGGCTGTGTCTTCCATGTGTCTCTCCCTCTGTCTCTAGGCGTGGCTCACGAGCGCCCGCTCGGGCGCAGCAAGACACGCAACGGCCATCGGGCTCAGGCGCGTGTGCGCGGCGACGAAGCGTACGATGCCGGCCAGTGAATGAAACGCATCCATGTCCATGCTCTCGAAGGTGAGGTCGAAGCCGAACTCCGCCTCGATGCTCAGCAGGAGGCCGGCGAACTCCAACGAATCCATCAACCCGGATGCGAACAGGTCAGTATCCGGGGCCGGCGCGGGTTCGCCCAGCGCGTCCTCGAACAGCAGGTTGACCTTATGCAGCAGTGATTCTTGGGTGTACATCGGGGCTCCTGTGCTCGCCGGCCTGCAGCTCGAACAACAGCCGGTCGAAGGGTTCGCCCTCCCCGTCCCGGCCATGGCGCTGGCGGCCGATGGGCCGGAAGTTGAGCTTCTTGAGGATGCGTAGCGAAGCCTGGTTGGACTCCAGTGCCCAGGCGTTCACGCACTCCAGGCCGTGCACGTCGAACCCCAAGGTCAGCATCGCGGAAGTGGAGCGGTACAAGTAGCCCTTGCCCGTATACCGTCGATCGCCGAGGAGCGCCCACAGCACCGCGGCGCGGAAATCCCGGTTCACACTGCTCAGCGCCACCAATCCGATCGGTCCGCCATCATCATCTGCTGTGAAGGCGCGGATGATGTGCGCGTCGTTCTTGGTCATGATCCTGAGCGCCATGGCGCCTATCGGCTTCTCGCCGCCGCCCAGGTCCAGCCACTTGCGGTTGTGCTTCTCGGAGAGCCAGCGGGCGCCCAGCTCTATCAGGGAATCGTCATCCAGGGGTATCAGTTCCACCTTGCGTCCATGCCTTTATTAGCGTGCGCCCCGCAGCCGTGCCGGAGGCGTCTTGCGACAGTTCTCGCCACGCGCTCCAGTCGCCATACGGGGCGCGCTCCGCCGGCTCCATGCCAGCAGCGTAAGTCTTGATGGGGGAGATCGCCGTCGCCGTAGCCGAATAGAGCCGGCCATCCTGGCCCCGCCGCAGCCTCTCGCCGGTGCGGTATACGCGCCCTATCCTGTCTAAGCGCGGAAATGCGCTGGCACTGGCTTCGGACTCGCCCCAATAACCGGAACTCAGGCCCGGCCCTTTGATGTACAGGTCGCCGGTCTCGCCGGGGCGCACCTCCTGAAAGTTGTGGTCCAGCAGCAGGAGCTCGCCAGTACCGCAGGCGATACCGTAGGGCTGCGCCTCATCCGGCTCCGGAAAGGTGACCACGGTGTGGTAGCTGCCGGCGATCCCCGCCTCCACCGGGCCACGAAAGCCGGTGAACTCCACGTGTGGCAGGTGCCGCATCCAATAGTCGAGGGACCCTGTGGGCAGCGATTCGCCATGCCACTGCACTCGCCTCAGGTCCGGGAAGTCCCAAGGTCGCACCACGTCCAGGCGAGCCATGTGGTCCAGCACGTCCGTCAGCGAAGACCAGTGGGTGATACCGGAACTGCGCGTCCACTCCGCCAGGCGCTTGGGCAGGAGCGCATGCTCGGCCGGCACCAGGTGCAGCTCTGCGCCGGCGGCGAAGCTGCCGAAGCTGTCGTACAGCGAGAGCGGATGGGACAGTGGAGCGTGGCTGGCGAGCCGGTCTCCGGCGTCCAGGCGGAAGCGCCGCTGCGCCCACTCCACGAAGGAGATCACGTTGGCATGGGTGAGCGACACGCCATGGGGCGCATCGCCGCCGGTGAAGCGGATCTCCGCCGTATCCTGGGCGCGGTGAGCGCCCGCGAGCGGGGTACCGGGCAGTGCGCCGATGTCAGAGAAGCGGAAGCCCGCCGGCAACCCCTGCAGGTCCGCCGGGATCCCCAACCAGCCCAGGCGCAGGCTGGGGATGCCCGGATCGGCCAGGAGCTCTCGCACCAGCGGCGCCAGGCTTCCCGCCGCCAGCAAGCAGTGGCTGCCTACATGGCCCACGATGTGCGCCAAGGTGGCGGCGGAAGCGGACGGCTCCAGCGGCACATGGATGCAGTCAGCCTTGTAGATGCCGAGCTGGCACACCAGCGCCAGCGGCGACTTGGGGAGCAGTACACAGACCCGGTCACCACGGGCACAGCCCCGTTCCTTGAGGGCGCGGGCCAGCTGATTGGAGAGGGTCTCGAGTTCGCCGTAGCTCAGGTGCTCGTCCTG
Source organism: Gammaproteobacteria bacterium (assembly GCA_036383255.1). NCBI lineage: Bacteria > Pseudomonadati > Pseudomonadota > Gammaproteobacteria > Gammaproteobacteria bacterium. The sequence continues at coordinate 212,147 of DASVOS010000009.1, forward strand.
CAGCACCACCGCCGTCGCGTCGCCACGGCGGGCAGCCTCGCCCGTCACCCAGTGATGGAGCATCTCGGTCATGTCGGTCTCGGTAGATAGATCGTCAGGCGGTGCGGCGCATGCCCTTGCCCGCCAGGATGCCGCGGTAAAGGTCTTCGGTGCGGCGTACCACCGCCTCGAATGAGAACTCGTTGACGGCGCGCATGCGGGCCTGCCGGCCCAGCCGCTCCGCCAACAGTGAATCGTCCAGGATGGCGCGCACCGCATTGGCCACCGCCTGGGCATCACCGGAGGGCGCCAGCAAGCCGTGGCGTCGGTCGGTGATGAGCTCTGGAGTGCCTCCCACGCGGGTCGCCACCACCGGAACGCCTGCGGCCATGGATTCCAGCAACGTGTTGGAGATGCCTTCGCTTTGGGAGGTCAGCACCGACACCGCGGCCGAGGCGAGTACCTGGGGTACGTCCCTGCGCATGCCGGTAAAACGGAAGCACCCCGCGAGCCCCAGGCTCGTGACCTTGTCCATGAGTTCCTTGCGGTATTCATGGTGCACGCGGATCGCGCCGTTGTCGTCGCGGGTGAAAGCCTCACCCACGGCGAGGAAGCAAGCCTCGGGGCGTACAGGGTGGATGCGAGCCGCCGCCTCGATGAAGCATTCGATACCTTTCTTGGGGTTGAGCCTGGCCAGCATCACAACCAGTGGAGCCTTGGCCGGCAGGTTAAATTCGCGGCGCAGCTCGGCGCCGTCGCCGCGCGGCCCGAAGCGGGAGGTATCAACGCCGTTGCGTATCACCACAACCTTGCGCTCGTCATAGCCTTCGCTCACCAGCCAGTCGCGGATCGCACCTGCATTGACCACCACCCGGTCGGCGAGCTTGCAGACCCAGCGCTGCATCATGAGCTGGAACGGGGTGTTGTAGATACCCATGTCCCGAATCGAGGCCACCACGGCCGGCACCCCGGCGAGCCTGGCGGCAGGGACACCGAACATGTTGCCGTAGAAGTTGTAGCTGTGGACGACCTGCACGCCGTCACGGCGCAATGCGCGTGCGAAGCGGAACTGCTGGCGAAGGGCGTTGGGCTCATAGAAGCTGCTTAGCGGGTACTCCGTCACCGCGATGCCCTGCTGGCCCTCGACGTCGTCGAGCAGCGCGCCCCAACGGGTGAAGCAGGCGAAGCTCAGGTCGAAAGCGCGGCGGTCCATGCGCTTCGTGAGGTTCACCACCTGCTTCTCGGTACCACCCACGCCGAACATGGCCAGGAATTTCACCAGACGGATGCGTTCGGCCGTCTCGGCCACGGTCTCTTCCCGGAGCGGCCAAGTCTGGGTGCGGCTCATGCCGGCATCTCTTTCGCAACATTGCGGCGGGCCGTTATGGCGATCCCTGCCACCGCGAGGCCCGCCATGTAGTAGAAGTAGAACTGGTAGGCATCGGGGTAGAACAGCGCAGCCAACATGAAGCCGACGAGGCTCACGCTAATGCCCTCCAGCAGCGCATGCAGCTCGATGCCGCCGGGTTCGGTGGCTGCCTGCCGGCGCGCCCGACCGAGGTCGCGCATGATGGCGCGCAGCAGCAGCAGGAACAGCGCTACACCCGGCACGCCGAGGTCGACGGCGTATTCCAGGTACACGTCGTGCACCTTGGTCCAGGTCTCGCCGCGCGCCTCGTTGAGCGCCAGGATATCCATGCCGATGCCGGCACCCATGAGCGGGTGCTCCACCACGTAGCCTGCCGCAGTGAGATAGTCACGGTAGCGGGTCTGGGCGGAATTGGTCTTGTCCGCCTGGATGTTGGTGATGGTGCTGAGACGCTCCAGGTAGGAGGACGGCAGCATCGCCGCTGCCATCATGGCTCCCGCGATGACCAGCAGCGCGAGGCCGTGCATGCGTCTCCGGAACAGGATGCAGAGGTAGATGAAGCCGGTCATGCCTAGCACCAGGAAGCCCGCACGGGAGAAGCTGGCGACGATGGCGATGCCGTCCAGCGCGATCAGCCCCACCAGCAGCAGGCGAGGGACCAGGCTGCGGGTGGACAGGAACAGCGCGATGCTGAGGGGCAGGATCAGGTTCAGCATCAGCGCCAGGTCGTTGGGGTTTGCGGTGAGCGAGCCGTTATAACCCATGATCCGGTCCAGACCCTCGGAGAGCGCCTCCGCGCGGCCGCCGCCCGAGACATAGTTCTTGATGGCCGCCAGGGAGAGCGGCGCCGCCAGCAGGCTCAGGGTCCAGGCCAGGGTCTTGAGACGCGGCAAGCTGTCCACCACCCCGGCCAGCAGCGCGAACACCACCAGCGCCTTGAAGTAGATGCCGAAGAAGAACTTGACGCTGCCGCCGGGCCAGAGAGACATGGGTACGGTCAGCGCCGCCCATGCCGCCAGCATCAACGCGAGGCGCATGGGAGGCGTGAGGTCCACGAGCCGCTCATGCCGGGACAGCCGGTCCGACACGTAAGCCCCGCCCGCCACCAGCGCGCAGAGCAACGGCAGGTGCAACGCGCCCAAGGCCGGGATGAAGGACTGCGGCGCCAGCAGCAAGAGGCAGGTGAAAGCCACCAGTGCGCCGAAGGCCACCACCCCGCCGCGGGAGGCGAACTGCTCGCCGCCCGCGACCGCTGGGCTGGTGGCTGCCGCCGCGGCAGGCCGCCACCAGCCGGTGACCTCTGTCCTCACAGCCGGATCACCTCGGCCTTGGGATTGAGGATCCCCCAAGTCGCGTTGCGGGTATCCACCACCAGCGACGCCGAGCTGGCGATGCGCTTGTAGTCGAACTCGCTGTGATCGGTGAGGATCACCACGCAATCGGCATCACGATAGGCCTTCTCGTCCGCCACCACAGCGTCGAGCTGGGTGCCATTGAAAGCGACCTTCGGCACATGGGGGTCCGCGTAGCACACGTCGGCACCGCGCTCCTGCAGCTGGTGTATGACCTCAAGCGCCGGCGACTCGCGGACATCACCCACGTTCGGCTTGTAGGCCACGCCCAGCGCCAGCACCTTGGCGCCATTGAGGGAGCGCTGCCGCTTGTTGAGCGCATCGGAGAGCATCTGCACCACGCGCGTGGGCATGGACTGGTTGATCTCCTCGGCCAGGTGGATGAAGCGGGCATCATAGCCGTTGAGCTTCATCTTCCAGGCGAGGTAGGCCGAGTCGATGCCGATGCAGTGGCCGCCCACGCCCGGGCCCGGGTGGAACGGCATGAAGCCGAAGGGCTTGGTGGCGGCCGCGTCTATCACCTCGCGGGTATTGACACCCAGGCGGTGGCACATCAGCGCCAGCTCGTTGGCGAGCGCGATGTTGACGTTGCGGAACACGTTCTCGTAGAGCTTGGCCATCTCGGCCACGCGCGGGCTGGAGACCTCCAGCACGTTCGGCACGACCTGACGGTACAGCGAGGCCGCGAGGCGCGAGCACTCGTTGGTGACGCCGCCCACGACCTTCGGGATGTCGCGCACCTTGAACTTGGGGTTGGCCGGGTCGATACGCTCCGGCGAGAACGCCAGGAAGAAGTCCACGCCCGCCACGCCGCCGTGGTCCGAGAACAGCGGCAGCAGGATCTCCTCGGTGGTGCCGGGATAGGTGGTGGATTCAAGCACGACCAGCTGGCCCGGATGCAGGTGCTGGGCAACCTCCTCGGAGGCCGCCATGACGTAGGAGATGTCCGGATCCTTGGTCTTGCGCAGCGGCGTGGGCACGCAGATGATGGCCACGTCCGAATCCGCCAGCACCGCGAAGTCACGGGTCGCGGTGTAATGGCCGGATTCGCGCAGCTTCTGCAGTTCCTCGTGCGGCACGTCCGGGATGGGCGAACGGCCCTGGTTGAGGGAGTCAACCTTCTCCGGGCTGGAATCCAGGCCCGTCACCTTGTAGCCGGCATGGGCGAAGGCGATCGCCAGCGGCAGGCCGACATAGCCCTGGCCGATGACGGTCACCCGCGCGGTGCGGTTCTGGATGCGTTCACTCAAAGCATTGGCGTTCATTAGGTTTCCTCTAAAGCCAGGTTCAGGAGTGCCTTGGCCAGCTTGCACGGCTCATGGCGGACCATCGGTCCATCACCGAGCAGGTCGCATTTGAGCGCGCGGCAGCCCAAGGCCTTGATGAAAACAGAGTCTGCGGTGATCGGTTCGGAACCCTCGGCGGCATAGCGTCGCAGCTGCTCCCCCGAGGGCCGCGTGCTGTTGAACAGCACCGCGTGGATGGGGAGCTCAGGGGCATGGTCACGCAGCGCGTTGACCACGTCGGCGGCACCGTAGCCGTCGGTCTCACCGGGCTCGGTCATGAGGTTCATGACCACCACCACCTTGGCCCCGGAATCGGCGATGGCCTCCGCGATGCCTTTCACCAGCAGCACCGGTATAAGGCTGGTGTAGAGGCTGCCGGGACCGAGGACCACCAGGTGCGAGCCGGCGATGGCGTGTACCGCCTGGGGCAGCGCCTGTATGTGGCGCGGCACCAGGGAGACCCGCTTGATGCGCCGGCCGGCAGCGGTGATGCAGGACTCGCCCATGCTGCAGCTGCCGTCGGCGAACTCCGCCAATAGCTGCACGTCGTCCAGGGTGGCTGGCAGCACGCGGCCGCGGATATCGAGCAGGCGGCCAGCCCGCTCCACCGCTCGGCCGAAGTCTTTCTCCAGCAGGGCCAGCGCCGTCAGCATCAGGTTACCGAGGCTATGGCCGCCGAGCTTCGAGTCGAAGCGGAAGTTGAACAGCTCCTGCAGCGTGGGGTCCGCGTCCGAGAGCGCGAGCAGGCAGTTGCGGATGTCGCCCGGCGCGAGGATGTTGTAGCCGCGGCGTAGCGCGCCCGAGCTGCCACCGTCGTCCGCCACCGTCACGATGGCGGTGAGCCGGTCCTGGTCCGAGGCATCGCGCATCCCTACCGGGAAGTGCATCACCCTCAGGCCCTGCAACAAGGCCGCGAGGCCGGTACCGCCGCCGAGCGCCGTGATACGCAGCGGCGTGCTGCGCGCCTCCAGGAACTCTGCGTCGCCGAGGCGGTTGCCGACGGCGTAGTCGAGCGTCGATTCCAGCATCATGGACGGGTATCGCCGCTCACGGCGCCCCCAGGCTGCTGCCGGAATCCAGCCGCACGCCGGACCCACCCACGGGCGGTTGCGGCGGATGAGCCTCCAGCGCCTCCGCCAGACCCGGCAGCAGTGGCTGACTGGGCTCGAAGGCGGGCTCCTCCTCCAGCACCGGCAGAGGGCCGCGCGCCTGGCTGCGGTGGCCGAGCAGCACCACCTTCACGGTCTCCAGCAGGATTTTGAGATCCATGAGCAGCGAGTAATGCTTGATGTAGTACAGGTCATAACGCAGTTTCTCTATCTCTTCGTCCAGGCCGTTCGCGTACTTGTAGCGGACCTGTGCCCAGCCGGTGATGCCGGGCCTGATGGACGAGCGCAGCGAGTAATACGGTATGGTCTCGCCGCATTCCGGCGTGTTGCGTGACACCAGGATGAACAGGCGGCGGTTGCTGTCCGGGTGCGGCCGCGGCCCCACCAGGTTCATGTCGCCGCGCAGCACATTGATGAACTGCGGCAGCTCGTCGAGCCGGAACTTCCGCAGCCATTTCCCGGTGCGGGTGATGCGACTTTCGTTGTCCGCGGCCCACTCGCTGTGGGCGCCGTGCGCGGCGCGCATGCTGCGGAACTTGAGCAGCTTGAAGCGCCGGCCGCCCAGACCCACCCGCTCCTGCACGAACAGCACGGGGCCGGGTGACTCGAGACGCACAGCCAGGGCCAGCAAGCCCATCAGAGGAAGGAACAGGATGAGCCCAAGCACCGCCGCCAGCAGGCTGTAGGCGCGGGCGCATGCGAGCGCGGCGCGCGAAGGACGGAAACGCTCCGAGAAAAGCACCGCCTTGGCGGTGAGGGATTCGATGGCGAGCTTGCCGGTGATGCGCTCGTAGGCATCCATGCCGGTCTCGACGCTGACGCGTCCATCCGCTTCCAGCTCCAGCAGCAGGTCGGCGTTGAGCCGGCCGTACTGCTCCTCCATCGCCACGATCACCCGTTGCGGACGTTCGTCGGCGAGGATGGACTGCAGGTCCTGGAGTGAACCCAGGTGCCGGCAACCGAACTCGGGTTCCGCCTCGGGATGCTCGCTGATCACGCCAAGCAGCGTGGCGCGCCCGCCGGGCAGCGCCAGCAGCTCCGCCGTCAGCTTGGCTGCCAGCGGGCCCGTGCCGAGGATGACGATCCGTTCAGCCATCACCCGGGATGCCCTGTACCGAGACTCGCGGCGTGCGGCGCGCGATGTTGTCGCGCATCGGCTTGCCGTAGCGGTAGTAGCCGTAGTAGCTGCGCGGCATCAGGTCGCCGCGGTTGAAGACCAATCCCAGGAGTTTGTCCGGGCCGATCAGGTCGAGGGCCTCCTCGAGCATGGGCCGCGGCGTACGGTGGGCGGAGACCACCATCAGGAAGCTTTCCACCAGCCGCGCGATGACGCGGCAATCCGACACCGGCACCACCGGCGGCGCATCCAGTACCACATAGGTGTAATGGCGGGTCGCCTCGGCGATCAGCGTCTCCAGGCGCGGTGAGCGCAGGAGCTCATAGGGCGCGGAAGTGCGGGTACCGGTCAGCACCACCGAGAGGTTGGTGCCGCCCAGGGGACGGGTCACGTCCTGCAGCGAGAGGCCGTCGAGGATCGCGTCGGTGAGACCGAGGCCGCCGGGGGTACCGAGGTTGAGATGGGCCTTGAGGCTGACGGACTCGCGGCGCAGGTCCACGTCTATGAGGATCACCTTGGAGTCGCGCGCCTGAGCCAGCGCGGCAGCCAGGTTGGTCGCGGTGAGGGATTTGCCGTCCCCAGCCGCTGGGCTGCACACGCCGATGACCATGCTCTTGCCGGGCTTGCGCTTCTCCTCCAGCACGTAGCGCAGCTTGCGGTACTGCTCGGCCTCATAGGAATCCGGCTCGGTCACGCTCACCAGGTGCTGGTCCACCTGCCGGGTGTTGATCTCCTGCAGGTGGCGGCGCTCCTTCTGCTCCAGCTTGGGCTCGGTCTTCTGTTCGGCCCGCACCTGGGGCGGCGCGGCCCGGCCAGTGGTGACCTTGATGGTGTGCTCGTTGGGTGTCGTCATGGGCGTATCTCCTGAGTTCCTTGTGGGCGGCGCGTCACTGCGCCCGGTGACGCGACAGCATCCAGACCAGGTCCTGGTTGCCGTGACCCAGGAAGGATGAGAACTGCGTGAGCAGGATCAGCGCCACCACCACCGAAGCCACCGCGAAGCCGAAGCGCAGCCGGCCGCGCCAGACGTCGGCGGGCGTCACGATGAGGGGGATGTTCGCCAGCACCGGCAGGCGGGTATAGGCGCGCAGCTCCTCGACGCTATGGAACGAGAGGTCGAACTGCTCCATTAGGAACACCACGCCCGCCGTCAGTCCCAAGCAGAGCATGAGGCTGACGAGGAGGAGCTTGAGCCGGCCCGGCCCCGAGGCATCGGTCGGCGGCACTGCGGTCTCCAGCACCCGGTACTGCCCCGCCACGCCGCCCGGCAGGGGCGTCTCCTCGTAGCGCTTGAGCAGCGAGGAATATACGTCGCGGGTCTCGCCGTAGCCCTGCATCAGCGCAGCCAGCTGCTGGGTGCGTAGCGGCGCGTTCTCGAGGCGGGCCTGGTACTCGGAGATCTGCTGACGCAGGCGGCCATCCTCGGCGCGGAACGAACTGACGTCCTCGTCGATGGAATCCTGTTGGGGCTTCGCGGTGCTTCCCTGTGCCGCCTGCTGGCGCTTCAAGGCGGCGATCTGGGCCTTGAGCTGGATCACGTCCGGATAGGCATCGGTGTAGCGGGTACGCAGGCTGGCGAGCTGCTGTTCCAGCTGGGGCAGGTCCGCATCATAGGAATCTGCCGGCGAGCCGGATATGGGGCGCTGCAGGGCCTGGCCCATGGCCTCGTTGTTCTCATGCAGCTGCGTGCTGAGCTGCTGCAGCATCGCGAGGTTCGCGGTCTGCTGCTCCGGCAGGTCGGCCATGTGGGCGCTGCGGAAGGCATTGATCTTGGCTTCCTGGGCGTCCAGCTTCTTCTTCACGTCCGACATCTGCGCTTCCAGAGCCTTGAGCGTGGCGGAGGACTGGGAGGCGCGCATCCGGTTGTTCTCGTCCACATAAGAGGTGGCCAGGGCGTTGGTCACCTTCGCCACCGTCTGCGGGTCCCAGCCCTGGTAGCTCAGGGTGAAGGCGAAGGTCGGATCCTGGCCCCACTGCTGCTGGCCGGACTTGCGCTCGAGGTGGATGTCCTGGCGCATCTGCGTGAGCAAGGCCTCGTCGGAGGCGCTGCGGCGCAGCTCGGGATAGAGGTCGAACTTGGTGACCATCTTCAGCAGCCGGTCACGGCTCATGACCTGCTCGCTCACGGAGTCGAGCTTGCTGTCGGAACCGTTCTGGTTCGGCCCGGAGGTGTCTTGCGCCAGCGCCTGCGGGTTGACCAGTACCGTGGCCTGGGCACTGTAGATGTCCGGCAATGCGGAGATGAAGCTCGCAGCGGCGGCGAAAGTGATCACGAACACCGCGATCGCGAGCCAGCGGCGGCGTTTCCACAGTCGGCCGAGGGTGCCGAGAGGGCTGTCGTTCTGGGTGGATTGCTGTACCTGCATGGTGTCTGGCTCCGGTGTCAGGGAACGGTGATGATGTCGCCGGGGCGGACGTAGAAGGGCTGGGCGCTGTTGCTGTACACCGCGTCATCGTAGTCGAACAGGATGCGGCGCTTGGAGCCGTCCTGGTCACGAAGCACCACGATGCGCGACGGTGAGGCGAACTCGGTGAGCCCGCCGGCCTGAGCCAGCACGTCCAGTACGGTGGCCTGTCCCTTGAGCTCGTAGCGCCCCGGGGTCTTGACCTCGCCCAGCACCGAGACCGCGTAGCTGTGCACCTCTTGCACCACCACCGAGACTTCCGGTTCCGACATGTACTGCTTGAGCTTGTCGGTGAGGGTCTTCTGCAGCTGCTGCGGTGTCTGGCCGCTGGCCTGCACGTCGTTCACCAGCGGGAACGAGATCATGCCGTCAGGCCGCACGGTGATGACGCGGTCCAGGCCCTGATCCTTCCACACAGAGACGTGCAGCACGTCGCCGGGGCCGATCAGGTACTTGTCCACGCGGCAGTTGTCGCCGTGGCATTGGGCGTTATCCGCCATCGTGGGCTGGTCTGCACAGGCCGCGAGGCCGAGCAGCAGCACCCCGGCCGCCATACAAGCAAGTTCTTGGAGTTTCATGTCTTGACCCTTCGATCTAAGGGGTGGGGGAATCGTCGTCCGGATAGGGAGTCGGCACGAGGTCCGACGAGGGAGGCAGGTTCTCGTTGCGGCGCGGCGTGGGCCACAGGGTCTCGAACGGAGTGCGGCGCCGCTCGTCGAACACGCGCCCGCCGGCGGAGGGAGCGGAGAATACGAGACCTATATATAGAACGTTGTCCCGGATCTCTTGGTCGCCGCCGCCCAGGAGGCCGCGCTGCAGGCTGTACTGGTAGGAACCCACCAGCGAGGTGATGCGCCCGAGCCGGTAGGCCATGCTGAGGTTGAAGCGGAGCACCTCCGCCTTGGTGCTGCCGATGGTGTCGCTGGCATAGGACGGCGCCACCTGGATCTCCACATCCTGTCCCAGGCCCGAGTCGTAATTCGCGCTGAGGCTGCGGGTCTCCACCACCCCTACCTGCCCCACCACCACGGTCTGGCTGCGTGCGGCATCCACGGTGAAGTAGCCGTCGTCCAGCACGCGCCTCAAGCCCGCCCTCACCTCGGCATTGACGCTGCCCTCGGTGTCGCGCGGCCCGGCGGCGAAAGAGAAGCTGGTCTGGGGAGTGAGCGCGTGGGTCCAATCGAATGTGAGCACCCGCGAGTCCACCTGCTCGCGGTTATCGCCGAAGTCGTAGCGGCTGGCCGCGAGGTCCACACCGAGGATGTTGCGGGGATCCAGGGTGTGGTCCAGGCCCAGCATGGCGGTATCCACGTTGGTGTCCGCGCCTTGCGCCACGGTCTCGTGGCTGTAGCTGTACCCTGCCCGCCCGGTATAGGTCTCGCCGAAGAGATAGGACAGGGACGGGTTGACGTTGAAGAACGTCGCGTGGGCCCGCCCTACGAGACTGGTCTGGGGCGATATCTCCGAAGGCGTCTCGGTGCTGGTGTAATCGCTGTCTAGCGCGAGGCCCAGGCGCGGTGTGGCGCGCCAGCCCATGTCCAGCGCCGCGTTGCGGCGCACGGCATTGCCGTTTAAGCCGGGATGCTTGTTGTAGCGTTCAGCGTCGAAGGTGTAGAAGCCATCCAGGTTGAAATCCGCGGAGTCATAGCCCGCTTCCAGCGCGGGGCTCACCCTCAGGATCTCGTCGTCCTCCCGCGCCACCGGCGCGGAGAAGATGTTGTCGTCATAGACGGCGCCGACAGCGAGAGATGGCGTGAGGTAGCCGGTGGTGTCCGCTGGCGCGGGCACGGGAAGGCCGCAAGCCAGGAGCGCGCAGGCGAAGAGTAGGCGGGCGACGGCGACCCGGAAGCCGGAATATTCGCGCGTCATACCGCCGCCACCAGCGTGCAATCTATCTCCACCGCCAGGCTGCGGCGCAGCAGTTCGATGGACAGCACCAGCAGTCCCCGCTTGGATTCTTCTTTCACGAATACACCCTCGACGTTCGCCAATGGGCCGCTCACGATGCGGACCGTCTGCCCGACCTTGAGGTAGGGGTGAGGCATCCGCGGCATGTCGGACATGTTCACGCGGCGGATGGATTCGATCTCGCGGTCCGGCACGGTCGCGAGCTTGTCCCAGCGCTCGCCCAGGATCCGCACCAGGCCGCGTGCCTTGCAGATCTCGATGTAGCTGGACTTGTCTATCGCGTGATGGACGAAAAGGTACCCGGGGAACAGCGGCGCCCGGTAGAGGCAGCGCGTGTGCTTGCGGCGGGACCATTTGTCCACGGTGGGCAGCAGCACCTCGAAGCCGCTCGCCGCCAGTTGCTGGTACACGGATTGCTCGCAGTTGCTCTTGGTCCAGAGCACGTGCCACTGCGGCCCCAGGCCGGCTATCCCGTCCGCCCAGGCTTTCTCCTGTCGCTCACTGGCTGAATACGACAAAGCTCCGCCCCTTCGGTTCTCTCCTGAGGAGAACCATGAAGTCATCCCACGTTGCTGGTCTTGCTGCGACGCTCACTCGCGTCCCGGAGCGAGGTTTTCGTGCTCCGGCGCATCTCGATCCCACATCCTCGCCGCGGACCATTACCCCATTTACGGGATGAGTATCCAATCGGGGAAACACCCACTTTGTCATGGTAGAAAACCTTCACTGACGTATCCGTTACACGACGTTCAAACATGCCGAGCGTTCATCCGCATCAGCGCTGCTTGACGTTCATAACGCGACATCATGGCGGGCAGTATCTCGGGCAGCGGCATGTCGTTCCGTGAGCAGGCGACGAGCTGACTTAGGTGCGCATGCCAGCCCGCGCCGATCTTCGAGATCAGCTTCGGCGGAAGGCCGGAATGCACGAGTCTCAGCTTCGTGCCCGCTTCGCGCTCCATGAGCGTGAAACTGACTGAGGTGACGGCTGTGCCGAAGTGGGGCTTCTGCACGTCGCGTGAGGCGTCCATCCACGAGTAGGCGAGCAAGCGATAAGGCTCGTAGCGCGCCACCAGGCCATGCACCAGTGCGCCGCAGCTGGAGCGCACCGGCGCGTCCGCCTTCAGGAAACGCAGCTTCACGCCGCCGCCGGTACGCGGTTCGATCGAACCTTCCGCAAGCCAGGCACGCAGGCCTTCCGGCCGGGTCAGGTAATACCAGGCACGGTCAGCCGGCCCGCTCAGCTCGCAATCGAGGCTGATGGTATGGATGTCGATGATGAGGCCGAGGTTGATCATGGCGATCCCTCCGTGGATGTTGTGATGCCGCATCCTGCGGCGTTATCCGATGTGTCGTTTAACTGTTACGCAGCGCAGCATCGCAAGCGCGGCTGTTTCAGACCATCGGGTATTACCCCCAAACCGTCGTGGTAATTCACGCAGGTTAAATCGTCGCAAGCATCTGAGGTGCTATACGTGCCACGAATGCGGGTTTTACCGGATTCGGTCCTGCACTGCGACGGACTATGGTCTTTACACGACCTTCTCCCGGATGGGGAATGAACATGGATCAGCAGCCAGGGATCACGGCGCCCCCGAGCGTGCGCAAACCTCACCCCGCGTTGCTCGCGGAGGAACCCGACACGATCCCGCTGCGGGACGCCAGCGCGCCGGCCTGCTTGGGTGCACCGCCCTACCCCCGCTTCCCCTTGCCCCCATCGCTCGGCGCCGAGTGGGATGCGCTGGCCATGCGCCTTTCGGCCGTGCCTTACCTGCAGCTAGGTTGGGCGGAAGCCTGGTGCCGTGCCTTCAGCACCGGCGAACCCGAGTTGCGCACCCTCTGGCGCGGCGGGCGGCTCGCGGGCGTGATGCCGATGGTGCGGCAGCGCAAGCGGCTCGAGTCGGCCGCCAACGAGCACACGCCGGGCTTCGGCCTGCTGGCGGAGGACCGGGCCGCGGGCCTCGCCCTCGCACGCGGGCTATTCGAAGACCGGCCACTGCACATCTCGCTCGCCTCTCTCGATCCTGCCGGTGAGACGCTGGCGGTGTGCCGGCAGGCCGCGGAGGAAGCGGGGTACCGCATCTTCATCCGCCCGGGCGAGCGGTCCCTGTACCTGGAGACCGATGACGGCTGGGACGGGTACCAGGCCGGGCTCGGCCGCAACCTGCTGCGCAACCTCAAGCGCGCACGGCGGCAGCTCGGCCAGGAGGGCGAGGTCACGATGGAGGTGGTCACGGGCGGCGAACAGCTCGACGAGCGCCTGCGGGAGGCGTTCCTGGTGGAGGCCTTGAGCTGGAAAGGCGATGCCGGCACCGCGATCCAGTCGCACCCCCGTACGCACCGCTTCTATACCGCGGTGGGCCGCTGGGCTGCCGAGCGAGGCAAGCTCCGCCTCTACCTGCTGCGCACCGGTCGGCGGCCGCTCGCCATGTACTTCGCGCTGCTGGACCAGGGCGTGTGCTATCTGCACAAGGGCGGCTACGATCCGGCCTTCGGACGCCATTCCCCAGGCAAGCTGCTGATGCACGACGTGCTGAAGGATTGCTTCGAGAGCGGCGTCACGCGCGTCGAGTTCAACGGCGACGCGGAGCCGTACAAGTTCTGCTGGGCGGGTTCGGTGCGTGAGTATCAGCGGCTGGAAGCCTTCGCCCCCACGATGGCTGGCCAGCTCGCATGGGCGGCTTTCACCTACAGCCGGCCGGTGGCGAACCACCTGCGTCTGGGACTGGGACTCGAGTAGGGTTAGGACAGGCGGGCGGCCGCCCGCCCGCGCAAATCAGCGGATGGGCTTGGGTCGCAGGGTGCCGCGCACGGTCACCGGGTTCATCTGGCCGTCCTCGCGCCGTTCGTGCTTGGTCATGTACATGAGCTGGTCGGTCCGGGTGATGAGCAGCGGCACGCTCTCGTGGCTGTCCGCCTCGCATACGCCGGTAGAGATGGAGAGCATCTGCCCATGGGTGTTGCGTTCGGCTACCGCCGCCTCGATGCGCCGCGCCACCTCTTCCGCCACCGGCAGCCGTGTCTGCGGCAGTAATACCGCGAACTCGTCGCCTCCCAGCCGGTACACGATGTCGGACTTGCGCACCTTGAGCCTCGCCGACAGCGCCACCTGCCTCAGTGCCTCGTCGCCAGCCGAATGTCCATAGACGTCGTTGATGACCTTGAGGCCGTCCACGTCGAACAGGATCAGGCAATAGGGCTGCTGGTGGTTGACCTGCTCCTTCTTGAGCATGCGCGCGTGCTCCTCGAAGGCGCGCCGGTTGAGGAGCTCGGTCAGCGCATCCTCGCGGCTCTCGCGTATGGCCTGATCGTACTGGCGCGCGTTCTGGATTGCGGAGCCCACCAGGTCTGCGAAGATCTGGATGGTCTCCTCGTCCTCCTCGGTGAAGGCATCCGGCGACTGGGAAGCCACGTGCAGTACCCCGGCCACCTCCCGCCGCGGATCGAACGCGAATGGCGCACTCACGCAGGAACGTGTGCCGCTGCGGGAGGACACCCGCCGCAGGGTCTGGTCCGCCAGCTCCTCGCCGGTGCAGCGCACCGCATGCTTGAGCCTCACCGCATGGCTGGGAGAGCCGTTGCCGAGCGGAAGTTCCAGCATGGCAAAACCCAGGATTCCGACGGCGGACTTGGCGCTCAGGCGCTGGTTCTCGACCATGAAGATCGTGGCGCCGTCTGCCCGGGTGAGCCTTGCGCACTCCTCCGCCACCACGTCCATCACCGCCTGCAGGCTGCCTGACACGGCCATGACCTTGCCGATGCTGGCGATGATCTCCAGCAGCCGTTCCCGGCTCACTCGCTGGCCCACCGCCAGCTCGCCGAGCGGGGTCTCCACCTTCCTCTGCTCAGGCGCTGACATGCATGACTCCCTTGACGGCCGCGAGGCTGCCGAGCGATGTGCGCAGGAACGCCGGGACGGAGCCCGGCTCCTGCGCACGTTGCGCATCCCTGAGCTGCGCGATCATCTGCGATGCCGGGACCGGCCGGCCGTAGTAGTAGCCCTGGGCCTCATCGCAGCCATAATCCGTGAGCATGCGCGCCTGCGAGGGAGTCTCGACGCCCTCGGCGAGCACCGCGGCACCCAGGTTGTGGCCCAGGGCGATGACCGTCTTGATGAGCTCCTGGCTGTTGCGATTCTCCGGCAGGTCCACGATGAAGGAACGGTCTATCTTCAGGCAGTCGATGGGCAACCGCTGCAGGCGACTCAGGGAGGAATACCCGGTACCAAAATCGTCCAGTGACACGCGCATGCCTGCCTGCTTCACCTGCTGCAGTATCCGCAGGGTGAACTCCTGGTCATTCATGGTCAGGCTCTCGGTGAGCTCCAACTCCAGGTGCCTGGCATAGCCGCGGTCCGGGCCCAGCGCCTGGTCGATATGCCGCAGGAAATCCTGCTTACCGAGCTGGGCATTGGAGACGTTCACCGAGACGTTGAGGGGCGGCAGCCCCGCCTGCGTGCATTCCCGCAGGAACGCCACGCTGCGCGCCAGCACCCAGCGGCCGATCTCGACGATGAGGCCGGAATGTTCGGCGATACCTATGAAAGCGGCGGGTTGCACCAGACCATGGCTGGGATGCTGCCAGCGCAACAGCGCCTCGCAGCCGATGATGCCGTCGCTGCCCAGCGCGACCCGTGGCTGGAAGAACAGCAGCAGCTCGTCCCGCTCCAGCGCACGCTTCAAGCCCTTCTCGAGCGTCATGCGGTGGGCGAGCTGCCCCGCCGCCTCGCGCGAGAGCCGGTTGCTGTGGCCTGGGCCAGTCAGGGGATGCGACGGCTTGTGGACATGTGTACGGCCAGGGCCGCCGCGCTGCAGGAACAGCGCCAGCAGCGCGCCCGTGAGGGCTGCTACCAGCGCACCGCGCAGTGCCAGGAAGTAGCCCAGCCATTCTGATCCCGCCATGGCGAGCAGCAGCATGTCCGAGAGGGCGATGGCGGCGCCGGCCAGCACTGCGCAGGCGAGCAGCATGCGTGGAGTGCCGCGGCGCTCGTAAAGAGGAGCGGACATGCGGTGCAGGAAAGACGGGTACCCATCCATGGCCACGTCCTTTTGACAGTTTTTACCCTGCGTCAATCTATTAGGGATGGCCCGTGGGCAGAATGAGGTAAAGACCCTAATCGATTAAAGGTAAAGACCCCGGTTTTTCCATAACCATGCTTGGGCGGGCAGATACGGTCAAATCAGGGGGTTCACAGTCGTACCAGGGAACTGACTTAGATCATCACAGCCATCCCCTGTTTGAGCGATGCTCCCCACTAAGACGGAAAAGGGAGCACTTACATGAACCGCAGAACTGCCTTGTTACTGGTCTTTGGGATCAGCGTCGTCGGTGTGCTCTTTTCGGGCACCCTCACCTATCGTGAGTTCGCGGCGCAGGCCTCCGCCTGTGGACCGGTAGGCCAGCCCGGCACGGTATTTGGCTACCCGGCCTGCGTCTATGGGTTGGTGATGTATGCGGTGCTGGGCTTGGTGTCCGCCTGGGGACTGGCGGCGAAGCGGTGAAATCCCTAAACAACGTGACCTGTGAACCTGGAATATGGCGGAGGGAGTGAGATTCGAACTCACGAAGGACTTCCGCCCTTGCCGGTTTTCAAGCCGCGCGACGCATGCGTCGCGCCTTAACCCGCTCGGCCAGCGAATTTAGAAAAGGTGGCGGAGGGGGTGGGATTACTCCGGGCATCCCTGCCCTTCGCCCCTACGGGGCCCGCGCTTCGCGCGGTTCCAAATCGCTCCCGGCGATTTTGTCGAACCCACGATAGTGAATTGGCGGAGAGGGTGAGATTCGAACTCACGAGAAGCTTACGCCTCTGGCGGTTTTCAAGACCGCTGCCTTAGACCGCTCGGCCACCTCTCCGAATGTGACGATTATATAACCGTCATGCCGCCCATGTAGGGATGCAGGGCTGAGGGCACGTGGATCTTGCCCTGCTCATCCTGGCAGTTCTCCATGATGGCGATGAGCGCGCGGCCCACGGCCACACCGGAGCCGTTGAGGGTGTGGAGCAGCTCCGGCTTGCCGGTCTCAGGGTTGCGCCAGCGGGCCTGCATGCGGCGGGCCTGGAAGTCAGTGCAGTTGCTGCAGGAGGAAATCTCCCGGTAGCGCTCCTGGCTGGGCAGCCAGACCTCCAGGTCATAGGTCTTGGCGGCGGCGAAGCCGATGTCGCCGCTGCAGAGCGCCATCACCCGGTAGGGCAGCTCCAGCTTCTGCAGCACCTTCTCGGCGTGCCCGGTGAGTTCCTCCAGAGCCTGGAAGGAATCCCCCGGCTTCACCATCTGCACCAACTCCACCTTCTCGAACTGGTGCTGGCGGATCATGCCTCGGGTGTCCTTGCCGGCGGCACCCGCCTCGGCACGGAAGCAGGGTGTGTGGGCCGTATAGCGGCGCGGCAGGCTGGCGGCCTCCAGGATCGCGTCACGTGCCTGGTTGGTCACCGGGACTTCAGCAGTGGGGATCAGGTAATAGCGGTGCTCGCCCGAGACCTGAAACAGGTCTTGCTCGAACTTGGGCAACTGCCCGGTGCCGCGCATGGAGGTGGCGTTCACCATGTAGGGAACGTAGACCTCCGCGTAGCCATGCTCACCGGTGTGCAGGTCCAGCATGAACTGGATGAGCGCCCGGTGCAGGCGCGCCAGCGGTCCGTGCAGCACCGTGAAGCGCGCGCCGGTGAGCTTGGCGGCCATCTGCGCATCCAGAAGTCCCCTCGCCTCGCCCAGATCCACATGGTCCTTGGGCTTGAAAGCGAACTTGTTCGGGGTACCCCAGCGGCGGACTTCCTTGTTGGAATTCTCGTCGGCCCCGTCCGGCACGCTCTCGTGCAGGAGGTTCGGCAGGCCGAGCTGGATGGACTCGAGCTCAGCCTCGACCTTGGTGAAATCCTCTTCTGCGGCCTTCAGCTTGGCCCCGAGCTCCCCCACCTGCGCCATCAGCGGCGCTGTGTCCTGGCCCTTGGCCTTGGCCATGCCGATCTCTTTCGAGCGGGCGTTGCGCTCGTTGCGCAACTGCTCCATGCGGGTCTGGAGTTCCTTGCGGGAATCCTCCAGCTTGCCGTACTGGCCGGTATCCAGCCTGAAGCCGCGGCGCCCGAGGGCGGCAGCCGTGCCGACGAGGTCATTGCGGAGCAGTTTCGGGTCGATCATGGCGTCGGTTCTTATTTGTCGGTGGTCTTCTTGGATTTGCGGGCCGCGGCGTTGCGGGCCCTTAAGTCAGCCAGCTTCTCGGCGATCTTGATCTCAAGCCCCCGCGGGACGGGATGATAATAGGTTTTCTCCGGCATGTCCTCCGGGAAGTAGCGCTCGCCGGCGGCGAAGGCGTCCACCTCGTCGTGGGCATAGCGGTATTCCTTGCCATGACCCATGCCCTTCATGAGGCGGGTCGGCGCATTGCGCAGGTGCAGCGGGACCTCGCGGGTGCCGCTGTCCCGCGCATCCTGCATGGCCTCGATCAAGGCCGTCTCCATCGCATTGCTCTTGGGGGCCACCGCCAGGTAGACCACAGCCTGGGCCAGGGCCAGTTCCCCTTCAGGGCTGCCGAGGCGCTCCAGCACCTCCCAGGCCGCCAGGGCCAGGTCCAGGCCACGCGGATCGGCGTTGCCGATGTCCTCGGAAGCCATGCGCACCACGCGGCGCGCTATATATAGAGGGTCGCAGCCTCCATCCAGCATCCGGGCCATCCAATATAGGGCGGCATCCGGCGCGGAACCGCGCACCGATTTGTGCAGGGCCGAGATCTGGTCGTAGAAGAGGTCGCCGCCTTTATCGAACCTCCTGACGCCTCCGCTGATGACATCCTGTACCGCAGCCTCGCCGATGATGCTGTCCTCCGCCAGGTCCGCGGCGATCTCCAGGAGGTTCAAGGCACGGCGCGCGTCACCGTCAGCCGCTGCAGCCATCAGGTCCCGAAGTTCCGGTGCCATCTTGAGGTCCCGTCCGCCCAGACCGCGCTCGGTGTCCGTCAGCGCCGCGTCGATGATGCGGCGGATGTCGGCCGCACCCAGCGCCTTGAGCACGTAGACCCGGGCGCGGGACAGGAGCGCGTTGTTGAGCTCGAAGGACGGGTTCTCGGTGGTGGCGCCGATGAAGGTGAGCGTGCCGTCCTCCACGTAGGGCAGGAAGGCGTCCTGCTGGCTCTTGTTGAAGCGGTGCACCTCGTCCAGGAACAGCACGGTGCCGCGCCCGTCCCGCTGTCTGACCTCTTTCGCCTCTTCCACCGCGGCGCGCACGTCCTTGACGCCCGCCATCACCGCCGAGAGCGCGATGAAGTGGGCCTTGCAGGTCTCCGCAAGCATGCGCGCCAGCGTGGTCTTGCCGGTGCCAGGCGGCCCCCAGAAGATCATGGAGTGCAGCTGGCCGCTCTCCAGAGCACGGCGTAGCGGCTTGCCGGCGGCGAGGATGTGGGCTTGCCCGATGAACTCCTCCACGCGGTGCGGCCGCATGCGGTCCGCCAGTGGGCGCAACTCAGGCGCGGTGGGCATGGGCATCGATGATCGAGAGACGCACACGTGTGAGCCAGCGGGCTGGATACCAGAGGCCCACCGCCGCGCCAGCGCAGTCCGCAGCCCAGTCCAGCCACTCGGCGTCGCGGCCGGTGTAGGCCTGCGCGATCTCGATGAGCCCCCCCGCCGCGGCGAAGACGAGCCCGATCCAGAGCCAGCGGCGCGGTGCGGCTGCGGTGAACCACGCGGTGAGGATGAGGTAGGCGCTGAAGTGCTCGAGCTTGTCCACGTGCATGAACGGCGGCTCGATGTCCGGCGGCGAGGGCGTGAGGCTGCCCCACACCACCAGCGCCACCAGCGCCCAGCCAGCTGCGAGCCAGAGATGCG
The DNA here is from genome assembly GCA_036383255.1 of Gammaproteobacteria bacterium. Classification (NCBI taxonomy): domain Bacteria; kingdom Pseudomonadati; phylum Pseudomonadota; class Gammaproteobacteria; species Gammaproteobacteria bacterium. The sequence goes on from DASVOS010000009.1 coordinate 231,490, forward strand.
CCGCCGGGGCGGCGCGGGTCTCAGCCACGGGGTTTGCCGTCGCCCGTGTCGCCGATCACGTCGGCGCCGGCGGGCGGCGCGAACTGGAAGCTGGCTTCGTCCACCGCGGGATTGCGCTGCACGTGGTCGAAGCTGATGCGGGTGGTGTTGCCGAGGTTGTCCTTGAGTTCCATCACTGCCACGTCCTTGTCCTTGAAGCCGAGCTTGACGCTGTCGAAGTCCGTATCCTTGACCTTGGGGGTGAGACCGACCCAGACGAGGCCGTCCTTCTCACCCATGTCCGTCACCTTGAAGGTCTTGTCCACTTCGTTGGAGCCGGCCAGCAGCACCGCCGGGCTCGCCGCCAGGGTGTCATTCAGGGGCTTCACCGTGACCTGTTGCAGCGCCACATCGTAGAGCCACAGGTGCCTGCCGTCGGCCACGATGGTCTGCTCATCCGGCTTGGCGTAGTCCCACCGGAAGCGGTCCGGGCGCTTGATGGCGAGGGTACCCACGGACTGCTTCACCAGCTTCTGGTTGGAATCCAGCACCACTTGGGTGAAGCCGGCCTTGAGGCTGTGCACGTCCTTCAGGAACGCGCGCAAGCGGTCCACGCCGGAATCGGCGGCCTGGAGCGGCAGGGAGACAAGCAGCAGTAGCGCACTCAAGACAAGACGTGTCATGGGGACCTCTATATGTCTATTCGTCACTTCCGGGCGGCGGCGCGGCCACCAGCACCTCGCGGGCGCCGTTGGACTGGAGGGGACCCACGATGCCGCGGGTCTCCATCTCCTCGATCATGCGCGCGGCTCGGTTATAGCCGATCTTGAGCCGGCGCTGCACGCCGGAGATCGAGGCCTTGCGGCTTTCGGTGACGATGCGCACCGCCTGGTCGTACAGGGGATCCGCCTCGCCGCTGGCCTCCCCTTCCTCGCCCGGCTCGGCCGGGAACCCCGGGATGGCCTCGCTGGGACCGGACAGTATCTCTTCTATGTAGTGCGGCTGGCCCTTGCGCTTGAGGTGCGCCACCACCTTGTGCACTTCCTGGTCGCTGACGAAGGCGCCATGGATGCGGGTCGGCACCGAGGTGCCGGAAGGCAGGTACAGCATGTCGCCGTGGCCCAGCAGCGACTCGGCGCCCTGCTGGTCCAGGATGGTGCGGGAATCCACCCGCGCCGAGACCTGGAAGGCGATGCGGGTCGGGATGTTGGCCTTGATGAGGCCGGTGATCACGTCCACCGAGGGGCGCTGCGTGGCGAGCACCAGGTGGATGCCGGAAGCGCGCGCCTTCTGGGCCAGGCGTGCGATCAGCTCCTCCACCTTCTTGCCCACCACCATCATCATGTCGGCGAGTTCGTCCACCACCACCACGATGTTGGGCATGGGCTGGAGGCGCGGGATGTCGGAATCCGGCAGCAGCGCGAGCTTCTCGGCGCTCAGCAAGGGATCGATGATGGGCTTCTTGGCCTCGATGGCCTCCTTCACCTTGCGGTTATAGCCCGCGAGGTTGCGCACGCCCAGGGCCGCCATCAGCTTATAGCGGCGCTCCATCTCCGCCACGCACCAGCGCAGTGCGTTGGAGGCCTCCTTCATGTCCGTCACGACCGGCGCCAGGAGATGCGGGATGCCCTCATACACCGAGAGCTCCAGCATCTTGGGATCGATCATGATCATGCGGGTGTGCTCGGCGGTTGCCTTGTACACCAGGCTCAGGATCATGGCGTTGATGCCCACCGACTTGCCGGAGCCGGTGGTGCCGGCGATAAGCAGGTGCGGCATCTTCTCCAGGTCCGCGACCATGGAATTGCCGCCGATATCCTTGCCCAGGGCGAGCGTCAGCGGCGAGCCGCTCTTGTCGAATTCTTCGGACCGGATGATCTCACCGAGCGTGACCAATTGCCGCGCCTCGTTGGGGATCTCCAGGCCCACTACGGACTTGCCGGGGATGACTTCCACCACACGCACGCTGATGGCCGAGAGGCCGCGCGCCAGGTCCTTGGCGAGGTTGGTGATCTGGCTCACCTTCACGCCCGGCGCCGGCTGCAGCTCGAAGCGCGTGACCACCGGGCCCGGGTTCACCGCCACCACCTGCACGTCCACGCCGAAGTCCTTGAGCTTGATCTCGACGGTGCGGGACATGGCCTCCAGCGCCGCCTCCGAGTAACCCTCCACCTTCGGTGGCTTGTCGTCCAGCAGCGAGAGCGGCGGCAGCTCGGAGTCCGAGGGCGGCTCGAACAGCGGCACCTGGCGCTCGCGCTCGGCGCGCGGGCTCGGCGCGGCCGGCTTGGCGATGGGCTCGATGCGCGGCTTGGGCTTCTTCTTGACCTCTTCCTGGTGGACCTTCACCACCTCCACGTGCTGCTCGCGCACGCGCCGTGCCTGGATGGTCTCCTGCAGCCAGGCCAGGCGGTTACGCAGCTTCTCAAGGAGGAGCAGCGTCCAGTGGCCGGTGCGGTCCATGAGCGCGAGCCAGGAGAGGCCCGTGAACACCGTGACCGCGCCCAGGAACACCGCCAGCAGCACCAGTGTGGCGCCGAGCGGGCTCAACGCATGCGCCAGGTTCTTGCCGACCAGGTCGCCCAGCACGCCGCCCGCGTCCACCGGCATCTGGCCGGGGTCGGTGTTGGAGTTGATGGAGGCGAGCGCGCTCGCGGTGATGAGCGATAGCAGGAGGCCGCCGATGCGGGCGGTCAGGTGCCACTTGTTCACGGGCTCGGTGGACTTGCGGGCCCGGAAGATGAGCCAGCCGGACCAGATCAGCAGCGCCGCCAGGAGATACGCGGGGTAGCCGATCAGGAAGTACAGGAAGTCGGCGAGCCAGGCCCCGGCCGGGCCGATGGCGTTCTGCACCTTGCCACCGTCCCCGCTGTAGGAGAACCCGGGGTCGTGCGGGCTGTAGGTAGAGAGCGCAAGCAACAGCACGAGACCCGCCACCAGGAACATCCAGAGGGCAGCTTCCTTGAACCCCTGCGCCAGATGTATGGCCAGAGGGGAGCGTTCGTTCTCGTTGCGTGTCGCTTGCGCCACGGCTTTCCTGGTGCCGCGCTACTTCAGCAGCGCAGGATGCACCACCTTGCCGCCTTCCACGTTGATGCCCTTGCGCAGGGACTCGAGGTCGCGCCAACCGCCGGCCGCGAGCTTGACCGCGTAGGGGGTGATGGCGGCCGAGAGCGCCTGGGACGAGGTGCGAGGCACCGCGCCCGGCATGTTGGTGACTGTGAAGTGGGTGACGCCTTCCCACACGTAGGTGGGGTTGTCCCAGGTGGTCGGCTTGGTGGTCTCCACGCAGCCGCCCTGGTCCACGGAGATGTCCGCGACCACGGAACCCGGCTGCATGCTGCGCACCATGTCAGCGGTGACCACGTGCGGCGCCTTGGCGCCGGTGACCAGCACCGCGCCCACCACGATGTCGGCGTACTTCACCGCCTCGGCGATGTCGGCGCTGTGGGGGTAGAGAGCGGTCACGTTGGGACCGAGGTCGCGCATGCGCTCCATGCGGTCGCGCGAGATATCGAACACCGTCACCTGCGCGCCCATGCCGGCGGCCACGGTGGCGGAGGCACCACCGGCCACGCCGGCACCGACGATGACCACTCGGCCGCGCTTGGCGGCGGGCACGCCGCCCAGCAGGATGCCCTTGCCGCCCATAGGCTGGTGCAGGAGATGCGTACCGACCTGGATGGAGAGGCGCCCGGCGATGTCGCTCATGGGCGCGAGCAGCGGCAGCCGGCCGTCTTCCTCGACGGTCTCGAAGGCGACCGCGGTGCAGCCGATCTTCTTCAGGCTCTCGGTGAGCTCCGGCAGGGCCGCGAGATGCAGGTAGCAGAACAGCAGGTGGTCCTTGCGCAGCAGCTCGAGGTCGGCCTTGATGGGCTCCTTGACCTTCACGATCATCTCCGCCTTGCCGTACACGTCGGCAGCGCTGTTCAGCACCTCGACGCCAACGCTGCGGAAGTTGTCGTCGCTGTAGCCGCTCTTGATGCCGGCGTTCTTCTCGATGAACACCTGGTGGCCGTGGCGGACGAGCTCCGCGGCAGCGGCCGGGATCAGGCCGACGCGGCCTTCGAGCGGCTTCAGCTCGCGGGGAATACCGATGCGCATGAAAATGCTCCTTTACGCTATCCGTTGATTTTCGCTAACATTCGAAATAACACGCGTCCCAAGCCTGTCTTAGAAGGCCGAAGGCCGCGGAAGTTCTTGGGGTCCGCCCATCTCTACACGCCCCGCCCTGCCGTGGCGCGTCCTGAAGGGGTGGACCGGGGGTCTCCTCGTAACCGGGTGGCCGGGGCCCGCTTGGGTCCGGGCGCACAGCCTGGCCCTTGAAAACCCGCGGATCGCCGCCAAATCGCTGTCGCTAGAGGCCAATTATACATGACCAAGCACGCCCGCCTCCTCATCCTGGGCTCCGGCCCGGCCGGCTATACCGCCGCCGTCTACGCCGCGCGCGCCAACCTCAAGCCGGTGCTGGTAACCGGCTTGGAACAGGGTGGGCAACTCATGACCACCACCGAGGTGGATAACTGGCCGGGCGACGTGCACGGCCTCCTCGGTCCCGACCTCATGGAGCGCATGCGCAAGCACGCCGAGCGCTTCAACACCGAGATCGTCAACGACCATATCCATACCGCCGACCTCAAGAGCCGGCCCTTCAAGCTAACCGGCGACCGCGGCGAATACACCTGCGACGCGCTCATCATCGCCACCGGCGCCACCGCAAAGTACCTGGGGCTGCCCTCCGAGGAAGCCTACAAGGGCAAGGGCGTCTCCGCCTGCGCCACCTGCGACGGGTTCTTCTACAAGAACCAGCACGTGGCGGTGATCGGCGGCGGCAATACCGCCGTGGAGGAGGCCCTCTACCTCTCCAACATCGCCTCCAAGGTCTCGGTGGTGCATCGCCGCGACAAGTTCCGCTCCGAGAAGATCCTGGCGGACGAACTCATCGCGAAGACCAAAGGCGGGAACGTGGAGATCCTCTGGGACCACGAGCTGGACGAGGTCATCGGCGACGACTCGGGCGTGACCGGCATCCGGGTGCGCAGCACCAAGGACAAGGCCAAGACCCAGGACGTGGGCTCCAGGGGTGTGTTCATCGCCATCGGCCATTCTCCCAATACCCAGCTCTTCACCGGACAGCTGGAGATGAAGAACGGCTACATCGTGGTGAAGAGCGGCATCGAGGGCGGCGCCACCGCCACCAGCATCCCGGGCGTGTTCGCCGCCGGTGACGTGATGGACCAGGTGTACCGCCAAGCGGTGACCTCCGCCGGCACCGGCTGCATGGCGGCGCTGGATGCGGACAAATATCTCGAGTCCCTAAACCGCCATTAGCGCTAAGCTACCTGTACTGTGAAAGTGCAGGTCCACGACAGTATCGACGGCATCTCCCCCGCGGAGTGGAACAGACTCGCGGGAGACAACCCCTTCCTGAACCATGCATTCCTGGCAGCACTCGAGCACAGCGGTTCCGCCGATGCCACCAGCGGCTGGCGGGCGCTCCACCTCAGCTGCCGCGACGAGACCGGCTCCCTGCTAGGTGCCCTGCCCCTTTATCTCAAGTCTCACTCCTACGGCGAGTTCGTGTTCGATTGGGCCTGGGCTGATGCCTACCAACGGCATGGCCTCTCCTACTATCCCAAGCTGGTCTCGGCAGCGCCCTTCTCCCCCGTGCCGGGCCCCCGCCTGCTGGTGATGCCGGGGGCGGAGCGTGGCGGGGTGGTTGCAGCACTGCTGGAAGAGCTGCGCGCGCTGGCCAAGGGGTATGAGGCATCATCCGTGCATTGCCTCTTCCCCGTGGAGCAGGAACTGCCGGCCTGGAACCAGGCCGGCTTCCTCACCCGCCGCGATACCCAGTTCCACTGGCACAACCGGGACTACAGCGATTTCGAGCACTTCCTGGCGGAGTTCACCGCCGACAAGCGCAAGAAGGTGCGCCGGGAACGGCGCCGCATCGCGGAAGCGGGCATCGAGATGCGCATGCTTGCGGGTGGCGAGCTCGACGCGCCGCTCATGGATGCGCTGTACCGCTTCTATCTCTCCACCTACGAGAAGCGCGGGCGGATGGCTTATCTGGAGAAAGGGTTCTTCGAGGAGCTGCGCCGTACGATGCCGGATGCCCTGCGGGTGTGCTTCGCGTTCCTGCGGGGCGAACCGGTGGCCGCCGCCATCTGCCTGCAGGGCGGCGACACGCTCTACGGCCGCCATTGGGGCTCGGAGCAGGAGTTCCATAGCCTGCATTTCGAGGCTTGCTACTACCAAGGCATCGAGTACTGCATCAAGACCGGTCTACGACATTTCAACCCCGGCACCCAGGGGGAACACAAGATCAGCCGGGGCTTCGAGCCCACCTTCACCTGGTCCACCCACTGGCTGGCGCGGCCGGAGTTCCACGCGGCCATTGACGAATACCTCCGGCGGGAACAGCATCTTGTGACAGCCTACCGCCGCGAGACGGAGGCACACCTGCCGTTCCACGCGGAGCGGCCGGCCCGGGGACACGACGACTGAGGCCGAGAGTCTCATATATATAGATGCACGCACCGCCCTTGAGACGCCTGCGCCCGGAGGACCCGCCGGAAGCCTTCCCGGATCCGGCGCTGGCCTTGCGCGAGCCCGACGGCCTGCTGGCGGTGGGCGGCGACCTCTCTCCGCAACGTCTGCTCTACGCCTACCGCCACGGCATCTTCCCCTGGTACGACGCCGAACTGCCCATCCTCTGGTGGTCGCCGGACCCGCGCGCGGTGATCTTCCCGGATGGCCTGCACGTGAGCCGCTCGCTACACCGGCGCCTGAAGCGCGGCGGCTTCGAGCTCAGCTTCGACCGCGCCTTCGACGCGGTGATGCAGGCCTGTGCCGGACCCCGCCCCCAGTATCCGGAGGGCGGCACCTGGATCAACGCCGAGATGATGGAGGCTTACCGGCGCCTGCACGCGCTCGGCCATGCCCACTCCGTGGAGGTGTGGATGGAGGGGACGCTCGCGGGCGGCCTCTATGGCGTCGCCATCGGCCAGGTGTTCTTCGGCGAATCCATGTTCAGCCGCGTCACGGACGGCTCCAAGATCGCGCTGGTCTCGCTGGCGCGGCGGCTGTGGGACTGGGGCTACGCGTTCATCGACTGCCAGGTGCATTCCGAGCACCTGGCGAGCCTCGGCAGCGCCCGGGTGCCGCGCGGCGAGTTCCTGCGGCTGCTGGAGCGGCATTGTGCCGGCGCCGTGAGTGCCTCCGCCTGGAGCGCCTGACATGCGCGACACCGCCCGCCTCGACCTCATGATCACGCCGGAGCACCCCTGCAACTACCTGCCGGACCGAACCGCCCGCACCGTGTTCGTGGATCCCCGTGTCTCCATGGACCAGGCGCTCTACACCGAGCTCGCACAGCACGGCTTCCGCCGCAGCGGGCCGCACGTGTACCGCCCCCACTGCGGCGAGTGCCGCGCCTGCGTGCCGTTGCGCGTGCCGGTGCAGGCGTTCCGGCCGGACCGCACCCAGAAGCGCGTGTACCGGCGCAACTCCGACCTGCGCCTCAGCCTGCGTCCGGCGGAGTTCGACCCGGAGCACTTCCGGCTCTATGGCCGCTACCTCGCAGCCCGCCACCCGGAAGGCGGCATGGACGGCGACAGCGAGGCGGACTACCGCCAGTTCCTGCTCAGTCCCTGGGGCCGCACCGCTCTCATGGAGATGCGGCTCGACGGCGCCCTGGTGGCGGTGGCCGTCACCGACGAACTCAAGGACGCCTTCTCGGCCGTCTACACCTTCTATGACCCGGCGCTCACGGAGCGCAGCCTCGGCACCTATGCGGTGTTGATGCAGATAGACGAGGCCCGGCGCCGGGGCCTGGAATGGCTGTACCTGGGCTACTGGATCGAGGCGAGCCGCAAGATGTCGTACAAGACCCGCTTCCACCCTTTCGAGACGCTGGGGGCGGATGGCTGGCTGCCGGGCGGCGTGCGTGTTGAATAGCGGGCGGGATTCCGTCAGAATCTGCGCGCCCCAAATCAACCGGCAGGATTATGGCTAAAGAAGAGAGCATCCAGATGGAAGGCAAGGTGGTGGAGACCCTCCCCAACACCACTTTCCGCGTCGAGCTGGACAACGGCCATGTGGTCCTCGCCCACATCTCCGGACGCATGCGCAAGCACTATATTCGTATTCTCACCGGTGATCGCGTGACGGTGGAGCTGACCCCGTACGACCTCACGAAGGGCCGCATCGTATTTCGCGGTAAGTAGGACTGCGACGAACTCAATGAAAAAGCCGGGGCAAGCCCCGGCTTTTTCGTTTGCGGTCGCTCTTACTCTTCTTCGGAGTGAGCCGGCGCCGGCAGCTTGGGGGTGGCGGGCTCGATATCCATGTGGAACTCCCCGTCCCGCACGCTCACCCGCACATGCCCGCCCTGGGCCAGGCGGCCGAACAGCAGCTCCTCCGCCAGCGGCTTCTTGAGGGTGTCCTGGATCATGCGTGACATGGGCCGCGCGCCCATCTTGGGGTCGTAACCGCGCTCGGCGATGAGCCGGCGCGCCGCCTCGTCCACCACCAGGGTCACGCCCTTCTGCTGGAGCTGCTCCTCCATCTCGATCACGAACTTGTCCACCACCTTGGCCACGGTGCGCGGGTCGAGGCTGTTGAAGTGGATGATCGCGTCCAGGCGGTTGCGGAACTCCGGGCTGAACATGCGCTTGATGGCCTGCATGCCGTCCGGCGAGGCGTCCTGCGGGGTGAAGCCGATGCCGGAGCGGGCCATCTCCTCCGCGCCGGCGTTGGTGGTCATCACCAGGATCACGTTGCGGAAGTCCGCCTTGCGGCCGTTGTTGTCGGTGAGGGTGCCGTGGTCCATCACCTGCAGCAGCAGGTTGAAGACCTCGGGGTGCGCCTTCTCGATCTCATCCAGCAGCAGCACGCAATGGGGCTGCTTGAGGATGGCCTCGGTGAGCAGTCCGCCCTGGTCGAAACCCACATAGCCAGGAGGCGCGCCGATCAGCCGCGAGACGGTGTGGCGCTCCATGTACTCAGACATGTCGAAGCGCACCAGTTCGATGCCCATGATGAGGGCGAGCTGGCGGGTGACCTCGGTCTTGCCGACACCGGTGGGGCCGGCGAACAGGAACGAACCGATGGGTTTCTGCTCGTTGCCCAGGCCCGAGCGCGCCATCTTGATGGCGGCGCCCAGGGATTCGACGGCCTTGTCCTGCCCGTAGATGACGAGCTTGAGGTCCCGCTCCAGGTTGCGCAGGCTCTCCTTGTCGGAGGCCGAGACGCTCTTGGCGGGGATGCGGGCGATCTTCGCCACGATCTCCTCGATGTCCTGCACCGTCACGGTGCGGCGGCGCTTGGCCTGGGGCTTCAGGCGCATGTTCGCGCCAGCCTCGTCGATGACGTCGATGGCCTTGTCCGGCAGATGCCGGTCGTTGATGAAGCGCGCCGCGAGATCGGCGGCGGTCTCCAGCACCTTGTTCGGGTACTTCACCCCGTGGTGCTCCTCGAACTTGTGCCGCAGTCCCTTGAGGATGCGCGAGGTCTCCTCCACCGTGGGTTCCGGCACGTCGATCTTCTGGAAGCGGCGCGCCAGCGCCCGGTCCTTCTCGAAGATGCCGCGGTACTCCTGGTAGGTGGTGGAGCCGATGCAGCGCAGGTTGCCGTTGGCCAGCACCGGCTTGATGAGGTTGGATGCATCCATCACGCCGCCGGAAGCCGCGCCGGCGCCGATCACGGTGTGGATCTCGTCGATGAACAGGATCGCGTCCGGGTCCTTCTTGAGGTCGGCCATCACGCCCTTGAGGCGCTTCTCGAAGTCGCCGCGGTACTTGGTGCCGGCGATGAGCGCGCCCATGTCGAGGGAGTAGACGGTGGCCTTCTCCAGTACTTCCGGCACCTTCTTCTCGACGATGAGCAGGGCCAGCCCCTCGGCCAGGGCGGTCTTGCCGACGCCGGCTTCGCCCACGAACAACGGGTTGTTCTTGCGGCGGCGGCACAGGATCTGCACGGTGCGCTCGATCTCGTGCTCGCGGCCGATGAGCGGGTCCAGCTTGCCCTCGCGGGCGAGCTGGTTGAGGTTCGAGGTATAGGTCTCGAGCGGGCTGCGCCCGCTGCGGGAAGACCCCTCTTCCTCGTCCTCTCCGGTCTCGGTCGGCGCCTCGCGCGGGTCGTCCTCGTGGATCTTGGAGATGCCGTGGGAGATGTAGTTGACGATGTCCAGGCGTGTCACGCCGTGGCGGCCGAGCAGGTAGACCGCGTGGGACTCCTTCTCGCCGAACAGGGCCACCAGCACGTTGAGGCCGGTGACCTCCTTCTTGCCGGAGGACTGGATGTGGAACACCGCGCGCTGCAGCACCCGTTGGAACCCCAGGGTCGGCTGCACGTCCGGCTCCTCGGAGTCGACGAGCGGCGTGGTCTCGCGGATGAAGTCGCTGAGCTCGCGCCGCAGGCCATCGAGGCCCGCGCCGCAGGCCTTCAGCACGTCGCTCACGCTCGGCACGTCCAGCAGCGCCAGCAAGAGGTGCTCGACGGTGATGAACTCGTGGCGCTGCGCGCGCGCCTCCTTGAAGGCGGCGTTGAGGCAGTATTCCAGTTCCTTGCTCAGCATGGGCTCTAAGCCTCCTCGAGGGTGCAGAGCAGCGGATGCTGGTGCTTGCGCGAGTAGTCGTTCACGTTGGCGGCCTTGGTCTCGGCGATCTCGTAGGTGAACACCCCGCACACGCCCTTGCCACGGGTGTGGACATGGAGCATGACCTGGGTGGCCTTGTGGCGGTCCATGCGGAAGAAGTTCTGCAGGATCTCCACCACGAACTCCATGGGGGTGTAATCGTCGTTTAACAAGACCACCTTGTAGAGCGGGGGCTTCTTGAGGCGCGGCTTGGCCTCCTCCACCACCAGGCCCTGGCGCTGTTCCTCGTCGCGTCGTTCGGTCGCCATGAGGAGAATTTTAGCCGAAACAGGTGGGCGGCAAACACCTGAAAATACGGTGTTTACGCCCCGAGAGGCGCAGTTCACATGGCGCCGGGAAGTGTCACGTGGATTTCTGTAATGCCGGTTACTTTGTCTTGAACGTGAGTCCGGCACACCAGGGACGGCTAAGAACCTCTTTATTTCGTCTTAAACGTAAACACGCCGTCCCAACCGGCGCCCGGCGGGTGCGAGCGGAAATACGCGACGCGGTCCAAGTACATGCCATAGAGCGCGCGGCCGGGGTTGGACTGCTGCAGCGAGAAGAACTCCTTCTCCGCGCCGTCCCAATCCTGGTTGCGGTAGGCGGCGAGCGCCTGCTTATGTCTCAGCAGCAGCGCTTTCAGCTCCTTGTCCACCTTGTCCTTATGGCAGAGCGGCTCGTAGATGCTGACCGGCTTGTCCTTGCCCTTCACCCGCACCTTATCCAGCTCCACATACTGGAATTCCGGCGCCGCGTCCTTGGTCATCTCGCTGCAGAGGATCTGGACCTTGTATTCCTTGGTCAGGCCCTCGAGGCGCGAGCTCAGGTTCACCGCATCGCCCATCACGGTGTAGGCACGCCGGAACTCGGAGCCCATGTCGCCCACGCTCATCACGCCGGTGGTGATGCCGACGCCGATCCGCAGCTCCGGCCAACCCTTGGCCTTGAACGCCTGGTTCAGTTCCTTGAGGGTCTCGGTCATCTTGAGCGCGGTCTCCACCGCGTAGCGGGCATGCTCGGGATAGTGCATCGGTGCGCCCCAGAAGGACATGATGGCGTCGCCCATGTACTTGTCGATGGTGCCCCGGTGGGTATGGATGACCTGCGTCATGGGCGTCAGGTACTCGTTCATGAGCTGGGACAGGTCCTTGGGCTGCATCGCCTCGGAGATGCTGGTGAAGTCACGCACATCTGCGAACATCACCGTGAGCTCGCGGCTCTCGCTCTCCATGGAGGCGGTGTCCTTGCGGTTATCCATCTCCTCCACCAGCTCCGGTGGGATGTACTGGCTGAACATGCGCGAGAGATGGCGCTTGCCGCGGGACTCGATGAAGAAACCGTACAGCGAGTGCAACACATAGAGAGTGAGCAGGAAGATCAGCGGCGAGGCCAGCGGGAACACCACCGTCCCGTAGCGCCACAATGCCAAGTTGCCGAACAAGATCGCTACCGCGGTGCCCAGCATCACCAGGGTACCTGTGATGACGGACTTGCGGATGGCGACCCAGGTGATGAGCACGGCGATCAGGAGCAGCAGGATCACCTGCGAGCCTCTGAGGTACTGCGGCTGGGCCTGCATGACGCGCCCATCCAGGACGCCGGACAGCAGGTTGGCATGCACCTCCACCCCGGGATAGACGTTGCCGACTGGCGTCGAACGCAAGTCCTGCAGCCCGGGTGACGAGGTACCCACGTATACGATCGCATCCTTAAGGACGGCGGCATCGGCCGTGCCCTTGATGACATCGGTCGCCGATACATAGGGGAAGCTGCCGACCGGTCCGCGATAAGGCACGAGACTATTCATCGCGTCATCCACCGGTATCGCGTAGCGTCCGACGGTGACTGTTTCCAGGTGTGGCATGTCCTGGACGTTGCCCTCGAAGCCGAAGCCCACCGATGCATCCTTCTCCAGCACCTGCAGCATGGCGAGGTCGAGGGAGGCATAGACGCCGTCGTCGTACTCCTGCAGCAGGTTCACCCGGCGCATGGAGCCGTCCTCATCCGCCGGATTGGAGAAGAAGCCGTGCCCGGCCGCCGCCTGTGCCAACACCGGCAAGTTGGCGGTGTAGCCCACGGACTGGGGGAACGTCACCAGCGGGTAGCGCCGGGAGGCACCGGGAATCGCGGGCGGCGGCAGCAGGCCGAGCTTCTGGTCGGCCTGCCGTGCTTTCGCCGGATAGAACACATAGCCCAACACCACCGGGCGGCCCGTCAGGCTCGCGGCGAAGATCTTGTCACGCTCCAGCGTGGGGCGCAGCTTGCTGGCCTGACTCATGAATGCCGGGTCGCCCTTCAGGGGGCCGGACTCGAGCTGGTCAAGCAGCGCCAGGTCGAAACTGCGGTCGGCGTCAGGGAACTCCACGTCGAAGCCCACCACCTTGACGTGATAGCCGTCGAACAGCTTGTCCAGCATCTGTGCGAACTTGTCGCGCGGGAGGGGCCATTGGCCCTGCTCCTGCAACGTCTTGTCGTCGATATCCACGATCACGATGCGGGGATCCGTCGTCCGGCTGGCGGTGAGGCGCACCCGCGCGTCGTAGGCGGAATGCTCCAACTGGTCCACCAGCCCAAGCGGGAGGCCACCGTTGATGTAGGTGACGAAAACGATGAACAGCGCCAGGCTGATGGCGACCCTGATGAGATGGCGTGCGGTGAACAAGATGGTCGCCCCTGGGATACGTTCTTATGTCGCCTAGTGTAGCCGAAGGAAATTCGGAGGATTTGCCCGCGGCTTCCGGGACTTACGCCCCTTGAGGCCCTGAGGGGGGCGCCGCTATGATGGGGTATTTGCCGGACGACATACCCCGGCAACACCCCCATACTGGTTCCGCTATGCAAACCTTTCCGCTCCGCAACCCCGGCATGGAAGCCACCCTGCGGCGCTGGACCTCGTCCCTGCAGAACTCGGGCCCGGCGGTGGTCATGGTGATCCTGATCCTGGTATTGGCCTGGCTGCTCGCCGATCTCACCTGGTCCTTCATCCCCCGCAAACAGGACCAGGCCGCGGCTCCTGCCGCCGCGCTGCCGGCCGCCGCGCGCCAGGTGGACGCCGCCGATGTCGCGGCCAAGCACCTCTTCGGCAACGCCGCCGCTCCCGCTGCCAATACCGCCAATGCTCCGGACACGACCCTGGCCCTGACCCTGCACGGCATCGTCGCGGGCAAGCGCGCGGCGGACTCGCGCGCCCTCATCGTCGCGAACGGCGACGAGCAGCCCTACGCGATCGGCGCGCAGCTCCCAGGCGGCGTGATGATCCGCGCCATCTACCCGGACCGGGTGCTGCTGGAACGGGACGGCCGGGTGGAAGCGCTACGCCTGCCGAAGATCGGCGACAGCAGCGGTGGCTTGGCCACGGCGCCGCAGGCGGCCATGCGCGGCCAGTCCGCACCGCCCCAGAACCTGGGCCAGCTGCGCCAGGAGATCATGAACAACCCGCAGCGGCTCATGGACGTGGTGCGTGCCATGCCGGTGATGGACCATGGCAAGCTGACGGGCTACCGGATCTACCCTTCCGGCAACCCTTCGGCCTTCAACCAGCTGGGCCTCAGGCCAGGGGATGTGGTGACCTCGGTCAACGGCATCCCGCTCACGGACCCGGCCCAGAGCATGCGGGTGCTGTCGAGCCTCAAGACCAGCGAGCAGATCAGCATCGGGCTGGTGCGCAACGGCCAGGTCCAGACCCAGGTGCTGCAGATGCCCCCGCCGGGCCTGCAGGAGAACCTGCAACAGCAGCAGGACACGGATGACAACTCCGACGATGAGAACCCGGACGATTCACCATGAAACATGGCGCCATGACATCCATATATATTAAGGTGTGCGCGTGACACACACCCCGCATACCCCCCGCCCCCGGCGCCTGCCCGCCCTGGTCCTGGGCGCGCTGCTCGCGTCCGCACTGTTGCCGGCACGGGCCGCCGACGAGGGCGGCATCACCTTGAACTTCAAGGACGCGGACATCCGCGAGGTGGCGGCCACCATCGGCCAGATCACCCACCGCAACTTCATCATCGACCCGCGCGTGCAGGGCCGCGTCACGGTGGTCTCGTCCAAGCCGGTGAGCGCGGACGCGGTCTACGCCACCTTCCTGTCTGTGCTGGAGGTGCATGGCCTCGCCGCTGCGCCCGCCGGCCAGGTCATCAAGATCGTGCCTTCGCTGGAAGCGCGCCAGATGCCGGGACCGGACTACAACTCCAACACGCCGGGCGACGCGGTGGTGACGGAGGTGGTGCAGATCAGCAACGTGTCCGCCACCCAGTTGGTGCCGGTGCTCCGCCCGCTGATGTCCACCGAGGCGCAGCTCGCCGCCTACCCCGCCTCCAACGTGCTGATCATGTCGGACCGGGCCAGCAACATCACCCGCATGCTGGAGATCATCCAGCGCATCGACCAGGCCACCGCCAACGACGTGGAGGTGATGACGCTGCAGAACGCGCCGGCCTCCGACGTGGTGCAGGTGCTGACCACGCTGATGCAGGCGGACGCCAGCGGCCAGAACGGCGCGCCGCTAAAGCTCGTGGCGGACGAGCGCACCAACAGCATCCTGGTGAGCGGCGACCGCGGCCAGCGCCTGCACGTACGCGCGCTCGTCACCCAGCTCGACATGCCGCTGGAGAGCGGGAACACCCAGGTGGTGTACCTGCGCTACGCCAAGTCCAAGGACATCTCCGACGAGCTCAAGGGCTACGTCACCGACCTGCAGAAGCAGGGCGGTGGCGGCGGCAAACCGGCGGCGGGCGGAGGCGGCGGTGCCGCCAACGCCGACATCTCGGTGATCCCGGACGACCGCACCAATTCGCTCATCATCACCGCGCCGCCCAAGCTCATGCGCTCCATCCAGGACGTGCTGGCCAAGCTCGACATCCGCCGCGCCCAGGTGCTGGTGCAGGCGATCGAGGCGGAACTCACCTCCGACCGCTCCGCCGAGCTCGGCGTCACCTGGGTGGCGGACGCGGCCAACAACGGCGGCGTCGGCCTCACGGACTTCAGCAATACCGGCGCCGGCATCATCGGCGTGGGCCAGGGAGCGCTGGCGGCGAGCCAGGGCGGCGGCACCACCGGCTTCACCCCGCCCCAGGGCCTCACCCTCGGCGTCGGCAAGATCGGCAGCAACGGCTTCAACTTCGCGGCCCTGCTGCGCGCCCTCTCCGGCGACGGCGAGACCAACATCCTCTCCACCCCCAGCGTGGTGACCCTGGACAACCAGGAAGCCACCATCAAGGTCACCCAGAAGGTGCCCTTCGTCACCGGCCAGTACACGGGCGCCACCACCGGCAGTTCCACCAACACCGGCAGCGCGGTTATCAATCCATTCCAGACCGTGGACCGGGAGGACGTGGGCATCACCCTCAAGATCACGCCGCAGATCAACGAAGGCGACTCGGTGCAGCTCAAGATCGATCAGACCGTCTCGAACCTCACCGCCACCAGCGTCGGCGGCCAGCCGGTCACGGACGAACGTGAGATCACCACCAACGTGCTGGCCAAGAACGGCGAGATCGTGGTGCTGGGCGGCCTCATCGACCATGCACTCACCGAATCGCAGCAGCAGGTGCCGGTGCTCGGCAGCATCCCGCTCATCGGCAACCTGTTCAAGTACCGCAGCACCTCCAACATCAAGCGCAACCTGATGGTGTTCATCCAGCCCACCATCCTGCGCGACAGCGAGACCTCGCAGCGCTACACCAACGACCGCTACAACTACCTGCGCAACATGCAGCTCAAGGACCGCAGCGACGTGCAGCTGATGCCGGGCCAGGAGCGCCCGCTGCTGAACGACCTGCAGAAGCTGGACAGCGCGCGGACCCCGGCTGGCCCCGCCGCCCCGCAGGAGCAGCGCGTGCCGGCGCCGGTGCCGGCCACCGTGCCCAACGCACAACGTGCCAGGCCCGCCGCGCCCACGCCGGTACCGCCGGCC